>NZ_AWXA01000008.1:0-203896 GCF_000478965.1 Megasphaera vaginalis (ex Srinivasan et al. 2021) | reverse complement strand
ATGACGTGTTGATCGGGTTGCCTTCTACAGGGATTCATTCCAACGGCTTTTCGTTGGTCCGTAAGATTGTCTTTGAACGGATGAACATGCAGCCGGATCAGTACGTTGATGAATTGGGCATGTCGATCGGGGAATGTCTATTGACGCCGACGCGGCTTTATCCGAAGGTATGTCTGCCCATTATTCGCAATTTTGACGTCAAGGGCATGGTGCACATTACGGGCGGCGGTTTTTACGAAAATATACCGCGTGTATTGCCGCCAGGTATCGGCGTCGAAATCGATGTGACCTCTTGGCCGCAGCTGCCTGTTTTCGGTCTTCTCCAAAAGTGGGGGAACGTGGACAACAAAGAGATGTACCGCACTTTCAACATGGGAATCGGCATGATCATGATCGTCGCCGGAGAAGAAGCGGATGCCGTTATGGCCGCTCTTGCCAAGGCCGGCGAAAAGGCCTATATCATTGGCAAGACAACCGGAGGCGGTGAACGGGTCGTTCTCAAGGGAGGCGTGTTTGATGACTAAAAAAAGGATCGTCATTTTTGCGTCGGGACGAGGCAGCAATGCGGAAGCGATTCATGATGCCGTCGCTTCCGGCAAAATTAACGGTGAAATCAACGCCGTCGTTTGTGATATTCCCGGCGCCGGTATTCTCAGTAAAGCTGAAGAATGGGGCGTTCCGGCGATTCTCGCAGATCGGAAGAAATTTGCTTCCAGAGAAGACTTTGAACTTTTCATTTTGCAGGCTATCGCGCCGTATCGGGCGGATTTGATCTGCCTGGCGGGGTTTATGCGCCTTTTGAGCAGTACGTTTATCAGTCATTACGAAAATAAGATCATCAATATACATCCGGCTTTACTGCCGTCATTTCGCGGCCTTCATGCGCAGGGGCAGGCTGTCGCCGCCGGCGTGAAGATTGCCGGCTGTACGGTTCATTTTGTCGTTCCTGATATGGATGCGGGTCCGATTATCGCGCAGCGGGCCGTTCCGGTTTACGCCGATGATACGGAAGACACGCTGGCTGCCCGGATTTTGACGCAAGAGCATCCGGCTTATGTGGAATGTGTCACTCTCTTTTGCGATGATAAATTGCAGGTGAACGGAAATATTGTTACCATTAACGGTTGATTGAGGAGGTAGTCGGCAATGAAAGTAAAACGTGCATTACTCAGTGTTTCTGATAAAACGGGCATTGTAAAACTGGGACAAGCGCTGACCGGGCTCGGGATTGAAATAATCTCTACCGGCGGGACGATGAGAGCGCTGCAGGACGCCGGCGTACCGGTCATGGCCGTGCAGGATGTCACCGGTTTTCCGGAAATGATGAACGGCCGCGTCAAGACTTTGCATCCGAAGATTCATGGTGCGATCTTGGCAATCCGTGACAATCCGGAGCACGTTCAGGCGATGAAAGAGCATGATATTACGGGAATCGATCTTGTTGTCGTCAACCTGTATCCTTTTGAACAGACGATTGCCAAAGCGGACGTAACACTTGCGGAAGCTATCGAAAACATTGATATCGGCGGGCCCTGCATGGTTCGCGCATCGGCAAAAAACAACAAGTATGTCGCCGTCGTTACGAATCCGGCCAAATACGACCAAATCATTTCCATCTTGGAAAAAGACGGTGAGTTCAGTGATGCTTACCGGCTGGAGCTGGCCTGTGAAGCCTTTACGCATACGGCGCAATACGATTCGGCCATTTCCGCATATCTGAGAGAAGAAGTGACGAAGGGAGCGAAAGCGTGATGAAGGCGGCAGTTATTGGCGGCGGTGGCCGCGAACATGCCTTGGCGTGGAAATTAGCGCAAAGCCGGCAGATCGAAAAGCTTTATGCTATTCCCGGCAGTGCGGCAATGGCTGAATTTGCCGAATGCGTTGCTGTTCCGCTAGCCGATCTGGACGGCATTGCCGCATATTGTGAAAAAGAAGGCGTCGATCTTGTCGTCGTCGGGCCGGAAGTACCGCTTACGGAAGGATTGGCCGATCGATGCCGGGCGAGAGGGTTGGCTGTTTTCGGGCCGAACCAGGCGGCGGCGCAGCTGGAAGGTTCTAAAGTTTTTGCCAAAAGTCTGATGAAAAAATATCATATTCCCACGGCGGCGTACGAGACCTTTACCGACGAAAAGGCTGCCGTCGACTTTATCCGGAACGGCAGTGCGCCTGTCGTTGTCAAGGCGGACGGACTGGCAGCCGGCAAAGGGGTCGTCGTCGCACAGACTGTGGAAGAGGCGGTTGCCGCCGTTAAATCGATGATGGGAGATAAAATCTTCGGCGAATCGGGCGGGCGTGTCGTTGTTGAAGAATGTATGACTGGAGAAGAGGTCAGTCTACTGGCTTTCGTTGACGGCAAAACGATTGTGCCCATGATTTCCGCCCAAGATCATAAGCGTATTTTTGATCACGATGAAGGCCCCAATACCGGCGGCATGGGCGCTTATGCGCCGGCGCCTGTCCTGACGGAAGCGCTGCGGCAGACGGTTATGGATACGATTCTCGTTCCGACAGTTGCCGCTTTGGCGACTGAAGGGATTACATATCAGGGCTGTCTTTATGCCGGATTGATGATTACCGAAGACGGGCCTAAAGTCGTGGAATTTAATTGTCGTTTCGGAGATCCCGAAACGCAGGCCGTCTTGATGCTTCTTGACGGAGATCTGGCGGAGATCATGTATGCCTGTACGCAAGGTACGCTTCAGCCGGAGATGGTCAACTGGAAAGCGGGAGCTGCCTGTTGTGTCATTATGGCGTCTCAGGGCTATCCGGCTTCGTCACATAAAGGCGATCGGATCAATGGCCTTGAAGCGGCGGCTGCCGCCGGTGCCGTCGTTTTTCATTCGGGCACGCAGAAAAGGGATGATTCCTACATTACAAATGGCGGACGCGTGCTCGGCGTGACGGCCGAAGGCCCTTCATTGCAGGCCGCGATTGATAAGGCATACGCCGCTGTTGCCGAAATTTCTTTTGACGGTCAACAAGTACGTCATGATATCGGCGCCAAAGGATTGCGTCATTTACGGTAATGATTGTGCTGCATGTCTCTTGCTGCCGGGAGGGCGAGGCATGCAGCTTTTGTATGGGAGGAAACGGCATGGACTATCGTATCGAAAGAGATTCAATGGGAGAAATCAGCGTTCCTGCGGATAAGCTTTGGGGGGCGCAGACGCAGCGGAGTCTGGAAAATTTTCGCATCGGTACGGAAAAGATTCCGTCCGAATTGATTACCGTCTTTGCTTATATCAAAAAAGCGGCGGCTTTGGTAAACAAAGACCTCGGCGTACTTGACGCCGACAGAGCCGATGCGATTGCAGCCGTCTGCGATGAAATACTGGCAGGAAAATTGGCGGGAAACTTTCCGCTAGCCGTCTGGATGACAGGCAGCGGCACGCAATTCAATATGAACGTGAATGAAGTGATCGCACACCGGGCGATGGAACTGCTCGGCGAACAGGGAAAGGACGTGACCGTTCATCCCAACGATCACGTCAACCGTTCACAGAGTTCGAATGACGTGTTTCCCACATCCCTTCATGGGGCCGGTCTGTTGTTGCTTAGGCAAAAATTGTTTCCCGCGTTGGAGGCCCTCTATGGAGAACTGAGCCGCAAGGCGGAGGCCTACGCCGCCGTCGTGAAGATCGGCAGAACACATTTGCAGGACGCGACGCCGCTGACGCTGGGACAGGAAATCAGCGGTTGGGCGCGCATGTTGGAGCGGAATCGGGAAATGCTCACCGCCGGCAGTGATTTTCTTCGCGATTTGGCCATGGGCGGAACAGCTGTCGGCACAGGCATCAATTGTCCGGCAGGTTACGATGTGGCTTTCGCCGAAACGTTGAGCCGTCTTACGGGCGAAAAATTCCGCACGGCGCCGAATAAATTTCAGTCCCTTACCAGTAAAGACGAACTGGTTGTCGTTCACGGCATGCTTAAAGCGTTGGCCTGCGATTTAATGAAGATTGCCAATGACGTCCGCTGGCTGGCGTCTGGACCGCGCTGCGGTATCGGCGAACTGGTCATTCCTGAGAATGAACCGGGCAGCTCTATTATGCCGTCGAAGGTCAATCCTACGCAATGCGAAGCCGTGACGATGGTTGCCGTCCAAATCATGGGTAATGATGTTACCGTCGGCGTAGCGGCCAGTCAGGGAAATTTTGAACTGAATGTTTTCATGCCTGTTATCGCTTATAATCTGGTACAATCGATTCGCCTTCTGACAGATGTTATGGATTCTTTCCGTGTTCATTGCATTGCCGGCATGAAACCGAACTATGACAAGATCGATGAAAATCTTCACCGTTCCCTGATCCTCGTAACCGGTCTGGTGCCGCTCGTAGGCTATGATAAAGCTTGCCGGATAGCGAAGACGGCGGCCAAAGAAGGACTAACGCTTCGAGAAGCGGCGTTGGCCAGCGGCTGGATTAGCGGCGATGCGTTTGATGCGGCGATGAATCCGGCCAGATTGGCCGGCATTCGGTAATCGCTGTGCGTCGCTGCGCAGTTAAATATAAAAAAAGAGATGTGAACTATTTTCACATCTCTTTTTCATTTATTTTTTTTTGCCTTCCGCCTTGGCGAGAAAAGGCGCCGATTCGATGATAAATCGTTCGTGAACGGCTTCGCCGACAGCGCCGGCGGTATCAAAGGCTTCGACTTTAAATGTCAATTTACGGCGATCCTGTGCGGTCAGCGTGGCCTTGGCCGTGACCGTCAGTCCGATCGGTGTTGCCGATAAATGCTTGACGTTCATCGAGATGCCGACGGTACCGTATCCTTCCGGCAATTGGCTGCCGACGGCGTGAACTGCCGCGTTTTCCATTAAGCCGACTAAGGCCGGCGTAGCATATACTGGCGCCGTGCCGCTGGCAAATTTGATGGCAGTATTGTCTTCCGTAACGATTTCTGAAACTTCCGCCGTTGATTGCGGTTTAAGGGTAAACTCCATAATAGGCCTCCTGGGATAAATAATTTACGTTCTGTTTTAACTATACCATATTCGTATGCTTGATGCCAGAGGGAGAGGAGACCGACTGAGTGATTTTCCTGATTAACCGAGGCGGCGGCAAAGGTGCGGAACCGTTTTTTTTCTATGGACATGAGGGAAAGTATGCTATACTAGTGGCAATCGCTTTGCATATATGGCGGAAGCGTATCGGTGAGTGAGGAGGAGTTTGACCATGATTGATGAAAAAAACGGCATTTCTTTTACGGCCTTTTCCATATTTTCGTCTGTTGCCGACTTGGTCGCCGCCGTTTCGACGCGTTGCGGCGGCGTCAGCGAAGGTGACTTTTCAACGTTGAATATGAGTTTTTCCACTGGCGACGAGCCGTGGCGCATCGTTGAGAACAGACGGCGTTTTTTAACGGCTGTCGGCGTTGATCCGGCGGCGATCATCAGTTGCAGCCAGGTCCACGGAACCAATATCGTTGCCGTTTCCGAAGCGGATTGCGGCCGCGGCGCCGTTGACAGAAATACAGCCGTAGCGGCGTGTGACGGGTTGATTACTGACAGGACCGGCGTGCCGCTGACAATGAATTTTGCCGATTGTACGCCGCTTTTGTTTTATGATCCGAAGCGGCACGTCATTGCGCTGAGTCATGGAGGCTGGCGCGGCGCGGCGGCAAATATTGCAGGTTGCACGGTAGAAGCGATGTGTCGCGATTACGGTTCTTCTCCTGCCGATATTCTGGCCGCTATCGGTCCGACGATCCGCCAGAGGTCATTCGAGGTGGGACGGGACGTTATCGACGGGTTTACTGCATGCTTCGGCGCGGAACGGACGTTGTCCCTGGCAAAGGATAAAGGCGGGGGGAAATATCTTTTCGACTTGCCGGGCGCACATCGTCTTTTGCTCTTGGACGCGGGAATTCTGCCGGAACATTTGGACGATTGCGGTCTTTGTACATATGAACGGGATGATCTGTTTTATTCGTACCGGAAGTCTCAGGGGAAAACCGGTCGGCATATGGCGGTGATGGAATTGCGATGCCGGAAAGATCGGCGTGAATGACGATGGCAGATATTCGCGCGCTTACGGGCAGCCGGATCGTTCCCGACACCGATACCGTCCTTCGCTTGCTGGGAGTCGGGGATAAATCGGCTCGCTACGAGCAATATCAACGGCAGGTGCGAATGTTGATCCGGCCGAGGGCCATATTGGCTTTCGAAAAATGTTCCCTATATGTTGTCATGACGTTGGGCGCTGCCATTTCCGATTATGTGGCACGGTTGTTTGCACGGCACGAGGAGGACGAGGCGCTTTGGATCAATGCCATAGCCGATAGTTGCCTGTTCGCTTTTGAAGAACAGATCAGAAAGACGATAGGCGATCTTTGCCGGGAAAAAGGCAGAGGCGTTGCCGGGCGTCGTGAAGTCGGAAACGGCCTCGAACCGGAGTCTGTGCGACGTATCCTGGAGATGACGGAAGCCCGGCGGCGCATTGGCGTATCCATGACCGCTACAGGCATGGTGCTGCCCAGTAAGACCATGTGCTTTCTTTTTGATTTAACGGCCCATACAGATGCGGATGCAGGTGCGGGAATCAATCCGTGTCGGCAATGCGGCAATGATACCTGTACATTGCGTCGGTCGGCTGCTGCCGGGAGAGTATATACCTGCCCGCCGGGCGAATCCGTTCTGACGTTTCTGCGCCGTAACGGCGTGTCTCTTGGAGCCGCTTGCGGCGGTAACGGCAGCTGCGGTAAGTGCCGTGTACGTCTGTACAACGGTCATCTCGATGTGACCTACGATGATTTGGCAACGTTGTCGGCTGAAGAACTTGACCGGGGGTGGCGGCTGGCCTGCAAGGCTGTGCCGCAGGAGCCCGTTACCGTTTGTGTATCGCAAGGTGAGGAGAATTCATTTCGCGCTGTCGGTACGTTGACGGAGCCGTTGAAAAAAGCGGCTGCCGGACATCGCTTCGGTGCCGCCGTCGATGTGGGGACAACGACGATTGCCGTGTCCTTAGTCGATTTAACGGCGAGAAAGGTCGTCGATACGGTAACAGCCGTTAACAGTCAGCGTGTTTACGGCGCCGATGTCATCAGCCGCATTCAGGCGGCTGCCGCAGGTCATGCGGCAGCCCTGCGCCGGCTCGTCTGCCGTGATATCTATGGCGCTTTGCAACGGCTTTGGCAGCGCTACGAAGGCACTTTTGCCGACTGCGGCGAAATTGTTGTCGCCAGTAATACGACGATGACGCATCTGCTTCTTGGCCTCGATTGCAGCGGCTTGGGCCGGTGGCCGTTTACGCCTGTTTCTTTAGGCGGGGACGTATTGCCGTGGCGGCGGATATTTCCCGATTACGCCGGGCCGGCGGCGTGCCGTATCCGCATCGTTCCGGGTATTAGCACGTACGTCGGTGCCGACGTTGTTGCCGGCCTTTATGCCTGCCGCTTGGACAGCGACGGAAAAAACGCCGTTTTTCTTGATTTGGGGACGAACGGAGAGATGGCGGTAGCTAAAGAGGGGATGCTTTACGTCGCCTCTGCGGCGGCGGGACCGGCCTTGGAAGGCGGCCAGCTGAGCTGCGGAACGGGGAGTGTGCCCGGAGCCGTTGCAGCGGTGGACATCATCGACGGGAAAGCGGCGGTCAGGACCATTGATTGCGCGCCTGCCGCCGGTCTTTGCGGTACCGGAGTGATTGAAGCGTTGGCGGCGTTGCTGCAGGCGGGGTTCGTTGATCGATCCGGAAAATTGGCAGCCCCGTATTTTTCCGGCGGTTTTCCGATAGCGCGCAAACAAGACGGGACGGTATTGACGCTGACGCAGCAGGATATACGGCAGGTCCAACTGGCCAAAGGAGCCGTTCGCGCCGGATTGGAAGCGCTTTTGCAGCACTGCGGCTTAACTTACGGTGATGTCGGCACATTGTATCTGGCAGGCGGTTTCGGCTATTTCCTGAAGGCCGAAAAAGCGGCGGCCGTTGGCTTGCTGCCCCGGGAATTGGCGGCCAGAACCGTCAATGTCGGTAATACTTCATTAGCCGGCGCCGTCGCTTTGCTGACGGAGAGAGACGGCGAAGAAAGGCTCCGCAAGATCATCGCATCAGCAAGGGAAGTCGCGCTGGCAGGTGATGCCGCTTTCCGGCAGTTGTACATAAACTATATGGATTTTTAACGAAGTCAGGGGTGTAGGGGCCCGCAGATAGGAGTAGGTAGGGATGACAAGAGACGAGTTTCAACAGTTGATCGCAGACGGTATCGTTATGCTTGACGGGGCGACGGGAACGAACTTACAGCAAGCGGGATTGCCCGTCGGGGTTTGCCCGGAAGCCTGGATTCTGGAGAACCGTACAGCCATGATCGACTTGCAGCGGCAATTCGTCGTCGCCGGAACGCAGATTCTTTATGCGCCGACCTTTACCGGGAATCGGATCAAGCTGGGCGAATACGGCCTGGCCGACAGATTGGCGGAAATGAATCGTGATCTGGTCGCGCTTTCTAAAGAAGCGGCTGCCGGTAAAGCGTTTGTAGCCGGCGATATGACGATGACCGGCCGGCAGCTTCGGCCGTTGGGGGAGCTTCATTTTGAAGAGCTCGTCGATGTGTATAAAGAGCAGGTAGTCGCACTGGCAGACGGCGGCGCCGACCTTTTTGTCATTGAAACGATGATGAGTCTCCAAGAGACGAGGGCAGCCGTTTTGGCTGTAAAAGAGAGTTGTGATTTGCCGGTTATGGCGACGCTGACTTTTGAAAATGACGGCAGAACCCTCTTCGGCACGCCGCCTGCCGCAGCCGTCGTGACGCTTCAGTCCCTGGGCGTCGATGCTGTCGGTCTGAACTGCTCGACAGGTCCGGACGGCATGCTTCCGATTGTAGAGGAAATGTATGCTTATGCGACGGTTCCCATCATTGCCAAGCCCAATGCCGGACTTCCCGCATTGGCAGACGGCGCGACCGTTTATACGATGACTCCCGGTGATTTCGGCGCCGCCTGCTGCCGGCTGGTCGCCGCCGGCGCCCGAATTGTCGGCGGCTGCTGCGGCACGACGCCGGAGCACATTCGCGTCTTGGCGGAATCTGTCGGGACCATGGAGCCGCTTCCCGTAAAAAAAGAGAAACGGCGCGTCATTTCTTCAGAGCGCTCCGTTTTGGATATTCGTCTCGACGGGCCCTTACAGATCGTCGGCGAGCGGATTAATCCGACAGGGAAAAAGAAGTTGCAAGAAGAATTGCGTGCCGGTACCTTCGACTTGGTGCGGGCCATGGCGCGGGAACAGGAAGAAAAAGGAGCAGCCGTTCTTGATGTCAATATGGGGATGAACGGTATCGATGAAAAAGCGACAATGCTGCAGGCGATTGATGAAATAACGGGCGTAACGAACTTGCCGCTCTGCATTGATTCCAGTTATCCCGATGTTTTGGCGGCGGCGCTGCGCCGCTATCCCGGCAGGGCGCTGCTCAACTCCGTTTCTTATGAAACGGCGAAATATGAAAAACTGCTGCCGGTTATCAGAAAATATGGAGCCATGTTCATTTTGCTGCCCCTTTCCGACGACGGAATTCCTGCGACGCAGGATGAGAAGCATCGGATTATCCGGGCGTTGACGTCTGCCGCCGAAGCCGCCGGTCTGGCTCGTGAAGACATCGTCGTCGACGGTCTTGCCGCTACTGTCGGCGCCGCGCCGCGAGCTGCGCTGGATTGCCTTGATACCTTCGCGTATTGCCGTAATTCGCTCGGATTGGCGACAATCTGCGGGCTTTCCAATATTTCGTTCGGGTTGCCGCAGCGGCTTTTCGTCAATGCTGCGTTTCTGACCATGGCCGCTGCCGGCGGCCTGACGCTGGCTATCGCCAATCCGTCACAGGAACTGCTGCTTCAGGCCGCTGCCGCTGCTAATTTGCTGATGAATCATGAAGGCAGCGACTTGGCATATATCCAACGAATGGAACCGTACGGCAGCCGGACCGTATCGTTGCAGACGGCGGAAAAAAACGGCGGCACCGCTGTTCGGGCGGAAACGGACAGAGAAGAGGATAATCCCGTTTTTGAAGCTGTTCTCAAAGGGGAAAAAGGAACGATCATTTCATTGACAAAAGCGGAATTGGATAAGGGAAAATCGGCGGAAACCATTATTAATAAATTTCTTATTCCTGCAATTAACCGCGTAGGCGAACTTTTTGATCAGCAAGTGTATTTTTTACCGCAACTGATTGCCGGCGCCAATACGATGGAAAAAGCCATTCATTTTCTGGAGCCGCTGCTGCAGGGAAATGTTGCGGAAGAGAAAGCGACGATCGTCATTGCCACCGTCGAAGGTGACGTTCACGATATCGGCAAGAATCTTGTTGCCCTTATGCTGCGCAACTATGGGTATCATGTTATTGATTTGGGAAAAGACGTGCCCGCCAGTCGGATCATTGCGACAGCCATGGCGGAACATGCGGCTGTCGTCGGTCTTTCGGCACTGATGACGACGACGATGATGCAGATGAAGGCGGTTATTGCCAAAGCGGCGGCATCCGGTTACAATGGGAAAATCATCATCGGCGGCGCTGCCGTGACGCCGGGATTCGCTGTCGAGATCGGTGCTGACGGGTACTCAAAGGACGCGGCCGAATGCGTCAAGCTTGTAGGGACCATGTTGGACCGGTGAAAAACGGCGCAAAGTGTTTATGCTGAACCGGGGCAACTGATTCCGGATGAAATCGGTTGCCTTGTCAACGGTCGTGTCCGGCAGAGGGCTTGAAAAGGGCCACGGCGTTTCGAAGGGAATGACGATACGTAAGGCGTTTAACAGGTGTTTTATATCCTCTGACATCAGGTAGGCATGGAAACCGGTGTCAGGGGATGTTTTTATGGAGTGGAAGGTAATCATTTTCGCCCCGTCAATGAACAGCGGATAACGACGGCATTTAGATGGAAAGTTTTTTCGATAAACGATATAATGAAAATACATGAAGGGAAAAACGGTATATATCTTGTCTTAACTGGAGATGAGCTTTATGCAGCAAACGTTTACGCCATCGGAATTGAAATCTATTATGTTTTCTAAACGTGCCAATATCTATTATCTGGAAATGTGCCGCGTTATGCAGAAAGATGGCCGCGTCGTATATTTGACAGACGGAAACAAGCGGCAACAATACTGGAATATCCCGATTGCCAACACAACGGTTATCTTATTGGGAACAGGGACATCAATTACACAAGCCGCGATGCGATTACTGTCTGCAGCCGGTGTCCTGGTGGGTTTCAGCGGCGGTGGCGGCACGCCGCTGATAGCCGGAACTGAAATTGTCTGGATGAATCCGCAGAGCGAGTACAGGCCGACACAATACGTGCAGGGCTGGTTATCGTTCTGGTTTGATGAGGAGCGTAGGCTGCAGGCGGCTCAGCGCTTGCAGCGTGACCGCTGTGCGTATTTGCAGCACGTATGGGAGAAAGACAGAGAATTGAACAACGCCGGATTTTATGCGGACGATGAAAAAATGGAGCAGGCCTTGCAGGGCTTCGAAAAAGGTATTGCCGGCAGCCGTAATGGTAAAGAATTACTGGCAGCAGAGGCGCTGTTTTCCAAACGGCTTTATCGATATGCGGCTGCGAAGACGGAGTTAGCGTCTTTCGTGCGCGATTCGGAAGCCAATGATACGGCGAATATATTTTTGAATCACGGCAATTACTTGGCCTATGGATTGGCAGCTTCCGCCTTATGGGTGCTGGGAATTCCGCACGGCTTTGCATTAATGCACGGCAAGACCAGGCGGGGCGCGTTGGTATTTGATGTGGCCGATTTGATCAAAGACAGCTTGATTTTACCTTGGGCGTTTATTGCCGCCTATCAGGGATATACGAATCGGGAATTCCGCGAATTGTGTTTACAGAAATTTACCGAACATAAAGCCTTGGAATATATGTATGACCGCATAAAAGAACGGAGTCTGTATTGGAGTCGGGATGGTGTCTGCCAATGATGGTTATTTTTACCAGTCAAAGCGATAAAAAAGCCATAAAGACGACGGCGCGGATTTTAGATGCCTTCGCCAATCGGATCGGGAAGGAGACTTGGCAGACGGTTATTACTGCTGAGGGACTTTAAATGGTGAAATCGCTCCTGCAAAAGCATGCGACCAAAAGTATGTCCGTTTCTTGCCGGTGGATTCGGTCACGGAACCGCAGCGAGTTGGTGTGGATGGTAGGAGACCGTTCCCGCTTTAATCAAGAGGGGGTCGTACCGGTGAATTATACCCAAAAGAATATCCGTCATGATGAGTGGGAAAATGATTGGCTCCATCTGCCTGAAATAAAGGCCTTGTCAGCTGTTGCGGCGCTGTTCCATGACTGGGGCAAGGCGGCCGATCATTTTCAGCATAAATTACGCCGTCAGTCGTTGAGCAAGGATCCTTACCGGCACGAGTGGATATCTTGCCGGCTGATTTCCGGATTGGTCGCATTGACCGGCTCTGCCGATGACGATACGGCCTGGCTGACGCGGCTGTCTCTGGGAGATTTTTCTGCCGATGCGCTTGCGCAAGCTGTGAACGAAGGATTAAGGAATAAACTTCGCAATTTACCGCCTCTGGCGGCAATGCTTTGTTGGTTGATCTTGTCTCATCATCGGCTGCCGGTTTTACAAAAAGATAAGTGCAAGAAATACTATGACCTGCGATCGACTTCTTTTTCGGATATGATGTCGCGCATCGATGCCGCCTGGGGATATGATAATGGGGCTGCGCACACAAACGTTACCTTTTCAAAGGGGCTGTTGCTGGAATCTTCTGCATGGCGAAAGGCGCTGAGGAAATGGGTCCCCCGGTTATTGCAGGAAAAAGACGCATTGATCGCCTTGATGAAGAAAGGGGATTTTCGGTTAGTATTGCTATACTCACGATTGAGTCTGATGCTGAGCGATTATTTTATCTCATCCGGCAAAGGAGAAGAAGACCGGCAGGGCAATACCGAGTTGTATGCGAACACATATAAAGGGGAACTGAAACAACGGTTGGATGAACATTTGGTGAAGGTAGCCGGGCAAGCCGCTCGTATTGCCCACTATTTGCCGGTGTTTTCCGGCGGCATGGCATCTGTAAAAGATGTCCGTTCGCTGCGGAAGCGAAGTCCCGCCCCTTTCCGTTGGCAAGATACGGCTGTACAAAAGCTGATCGAATGTCAAAAGCAATTGAAATGCGGCAATAAATCTGTTTCCGGGTATTTTATTGTCAATATGGCCAGTACCGGGTGCGGAAAAACTTTTGCCAATGCCAAGCTGATGCAGGCCATTTCGGAAGATCATAAAACGCTTCGCTATAATCTGCTTTTAGGGCTTCGTACGTTGACCTTGCAGACCGGCGAGGAATATCGCAACCGAATCGGCCTGACAGCGGATGAAATGGCGGTTTTAATCGGCTCATCGGCGGTGAGGAAGCTGTACGATGAAGAGCGGAAGCGATCGGATAACGGAGAAACATCCTATCTGGACGAAGAGGAATCGTTTGCCGGCGTTTTGAACGGCATATATCCGGAAAAAGAACCGTTTCTCGATATCTTTTTTGATCAGCAAAAAAACAAGGCGGCAATAAAAAATAAACGATTGCTTTACTCTCCTGTGCTGGTATCGACGATTGACCATATCATGCCGGCGACGGAAGCCACTCACGGCGGCAAGTATATGCTGCCGTTATTGCGGCTCATGTCGTCAGATATCGTTATCGACGAGATCGATGATTTCGGCAAGCAGGATTTGGTTGCCATTGCCAGAGTAGTTCATCTTGCAGGCATGCTCGGTCATCATGTAACGATCTCTTCAGCAACGATTTCGCCAGATCTTGCCGAAGGATTATTTTCAGCCTATCAAGAGGGGCAAAAGTGTTTTGCTGCTTTTTTTGGCAAAGATCTGAATATTGTCTGTGCATGGTGTGATGAATTTCGGACGCAGACGAGATCGATTGCGGTAGCGGATATAACGAAGGCAGGGAATTTTTATCGACAAATGCATCAAACTTTCGTTGATAAGCGCGTGGTACGCTTGAGCAAAGAACTGATAAAACGCAAGGGATATATTGTGGACTGCGATCCGTTAAAATTCCTGTCTGAAGATGAACTGGAGCAGGCTTATTTTGAAAAAATCAAACAAACCGTTATTGATCTGCATCGCCGCAATAGCTTTACAGACAAGAAAACGGGTAAACACGTTTCCTGCGGAGTCATCGGTATGAACAACATCCGTCCTTGCGTATTGCTGGGAGATTATTTGGTTCGGACGGCATGGCCGGAGCAAATCGCGCCGCGGATCATGGTATATCATAGCCAACAAGTACTGCTTTTGCGTCATGAGCAAGAACGGTATTTGGATCGTGTGCTGAAGCGAAAGAAGCCGTTGGCGGCGACGGTAGACATTGAAGATGAAGTATTGCGTAACCACATCGATAATGCGAAAGAAGAGAATGTGATCTTTCTGGTGGTGGCGACACCCATTGAAGCTGTCGGCAGGGATCATGATTTCGACTGGGCCGTGATTGAACCTTTTTCCTACAGAGCCATCATTCAGTTAATAGGGCGCATATTGCGGCATCGTCTTCTGCAACAGGATATACAACACGAGAATATTGCTATTCTCGGTTATAATTTGAAAGGCCTCAAAATGGAAGCGGGGATTCTCCGAAAGGGACCGGCCTTTGATCGACCGGGATTTGAAACGGCGGCATATCGTTTAAAAAGTCATACGATGAACGATCTCCTTGATGAAGCCGTCTTACGACGCGGTATTGATGCGACGCCGCGCATACAGAAGGATCCGACTGCAGATCCGGCATATTCGTTAGCGGCTCTTGAGCATAAAGTGATGGAGGATTTTAAAGACTTATCGAAAAACGGGCCGGCGTACATACACGGATGGCAGGAAGAGGTCTGGTGGATGACCGGCATGCCGCAACAGATTAATCCTTTTCGCGCCGGGAGACTTCAAGTAGAGGTGTGTCTTTGCTATAGTGACGGGCATTTGTCATTTCAAGAAAAAGATGACAAGACGGGGCTGTTTGTGCCTCGAGGCGAGTTGTACCAGATCGAAATTTGCGAACCTGTAAACAGTGACAGGTTTTGGTTACAGCGGGATTATTATCAAACATTGCAGGCGAATCTTTCCCTGACCGCATCTGATGCGGTTGATGAAGAAAAGCAATTGGAAAAACTGTGTCAGCAATACGGACTGCTGAGTTTTCCCGATAACGCGGGCAATGGCGACGGTTATTACTATTCTGATCAATACGGGCTTTATCGGAAATAGGGCGAAGGAAGCTGTAAAATGAGTGCGATTGGAGGTTAACAGATGAGCATTTTTATGGATTATCTTCAGCAGGAAGCGGCAAAGGAAAAAGGGGCTGTTTCCAAAGAGGAGTGGCTGAGAAAAACGGCCAAGAACGCGGCGAAGTGTACCTTTGCCACTCATGTGGGTAAATTTGTTCACCCGAGTGCAGATGTGAAGGTGCTGGTAAAACCGAACACTGTGCAGGATTCGCCTTATGTTTTGACATCTGCAGTCAGATGCCCTGTAGATATTTCGACTGGGGCCAGTTATCTCGGCGCCGCGAAACTGCTGCTGCTGCCGTTGGAGAATGGCCGGACTGTGTATGAGAATTTTTTCGACGACAGTGATTTTATCAAGATGGAAATGCAGAATTTACAGGCAGATTATCAGGAAATCCGCAGACTGATACTGCAGGCCGTACAGCCGGACGGATGCGATGTAAGTGATGAACGGTTGCGGCAAGTCTATTTTCCGCTTAAAGAAGATTCGTATCATCTGTTGACGGTTCTGCCGCCGTCCAGTGTGATGATGGAATTGCGTAAGCGCCTGCGGGATATGGAAAATATAAAAAAGATGGCCAAAGATAAAGAATCGGAATCATACGGACAGCCTTATGCAGAAGTATATGATCTGACAGAAGTCTCCTTTGGCGGGACGAAGCCGCAGAATATTTCCTTCTTGAACAATGCCGCCGGCGGCAGAACCTGCCTTTTGCCGTCAAATCCGCCTGTTTTGCGGGCTCGAACGGTTACCAAACCGCGGTATGATTTTTTTGATACCTTGTGGATCAGAAACTTTCAAATCTTCTTTCGGCAGCTGCATGATGTGTATACCTGTAAAGTCAATAATAGAATCAGCCGTTGCCGGGCGCGTAATATTGAAGATACCATCATCGATCAGGTTGTGCTCAACGTGTATGCCTTGCGACAAGTAGAACCGGGATGGACGGATGCGGACAATAATTATTTGCCGAAAGATCAGAAAATTTGGCTGGATCAGAAGTATGACGTCATACGCGCGCAGGAAGAGGAATGGCAAGAATCGATCGACAAGGCATTTGCCCGATGGATCATGAAATCATACGAACGCATCATGGGCAAGGAGAAGGTTCAATTGGGCGACGGTGAATTTAAGGCATTGAAACACCGTATACATACGGCAATCCGTGAAACGGTGTAATCCGATGGGAGGGCAGTGCAATGAAGCAGTATTTGCTTATATCAAGATTGAAAATTCATAATGCGAATGCCATGAGCAGTCAGTACACGATCGGCTTTCCTGCCATGACGGGATGGCTAGGTGCTGTTCACGCCTTGCAAAGACAATTACACAGTCATGGCTTTTCCCGTATTCGGCTGCCTCGCGTTGCCGTGTCTTGCCATAACTGTGATGTTCAACTATATAGAGGGCCGCATGATTATAAAAACTCTGTTATCGGTACGGCTAATCCTTTAAAAAAGAGCAAGAAGACGGGTAATTACGAACGACCGCCGTTTATAGAAGAAGCGCGGTGTCATCTTTCGGTGACCTTATTGATCGAGATTGAAGGATATGATCCTGATACGGAAGATGAACTTCTGGAGGTCATTCACCGGCAGTTGCCGGGACTTAAAATCTGTGGCGGTGATATTGAAAATAATGTGGAACAGATGCATATTCAGATCGAGGTGATAGATGAAAATGATAAATGCGATCAACGTGCCCTTCGACGAAAATTGATGCCCGGATATGTGGTAATCGAGCGCAAAGACTTGATGGAAGCGGCTAAGGGAAATGGAGACGCACTGGATCAACTGCTGAGCTGTTTATGCGTACGCCATAGCGCGGACCCGGACAAGGACGGCAAGATCAAGCAATGGATAGGCCGGCGGGACGGAAGTGAAGGGTGGATTGTTCCGCTGGCTGTCGGCTTTAACG
Source organism: Megasphaera vaginalis (ex Srinivasan et al. 2021) (assembly GCF_000478965.1). Lineage (NCBI taxonomy): Bacteria > Bacillati > Bacillota > Negativicutes > Veillonellales > Veillonellaceae > Megasphaera > Megasphaera vaginalis (ex Srinivasan et al. 2021). Next base: position 186,734 of record NZ_AWXA01000008.1, on the reverse strand, counting down.
ATATCACGGGGGCAATTAAGGCCGCTTATCAGCGAGATGAGAGATATGAGCATCATTTTGTTGAGCCGATCGTTACTTTAGGTGAGTTTATTATGCCGTACCGGTTTGATTCTGTTGAAGCCATGATGTGGCAATATCGGTATGACCGGGAAAACGGCTTGTATTTATGTGAGTGCAGTTGAATAAGGTGCTGCTGGAGAGGAGAAATTGGTATGGCGACAAAAAACTTGGAAATCGCATCCGTATTATCGTATGAAAAAAACTGGTCCTGTCTGATGGATATATGTATGGTACGACTTGGGAAAACCGTTTTGATGAAAGCGAAATAAAGCCCTTATCCGTCGTTACGAAATCGGTGCGCGGGACGATATCCAATCGACTGAAGCCGACGGTACAGAACGATCCGGCAAAACTGAATGCAGAAGTGGAGAAAGCAAACTTACAACGGGTTGATGCCTGTGCGTTGGACATGAAGCAGGACACGTTGAAACTTTCATATACGCTTAAGGTTTTAAGCGGAGTAGAAGCCCCTTCAGCCTGCAATCATGCGGAATTTGGTTGGAAATACAAGCATGCGGCAGAAGCGTATATTCAAAAAAATGGGTTCACCGAATTGGCGCGTCGGTATGCAATCAATATTGCGAATGCAAGATTTCTTTGGAGAAATCGAATGGGCGCTGAACAAATCGAAGTGCATGTGACGGCAGACGGCATGGAATGGATCTTCAATGGGTATGACTATTCCTTGAAAAATTTTGAAGGGAATAGTCGGATTGATGAATTGGCAGAAAAAATAGCTGCCGCATTAAGCGGGAAGCGGCCGCATGTATTTATTCGCGTAAATGCGTATGCATTATTGGGTATCGGGCAGGAAGTATATCCCAGTGAAGAATTGGTCTTGGACAAAGGGAGGGGAGAAAAAAGTAAAGTATTATATCAAGTGCAAGGGAGTGCGGCCATGCATTCTCAGAAGTTGGGCAATGCTATTCGGACAATAGATACGTGGTATCCGGCGTTTGGCACGGAGGCAGGCGTTGGCCCTATCGCTGTCGAACCGTATGGCGTTGTCACCAACTTGGGGCAGGCGTTCCGTGTAGCTAAAGAAAAAGCGGACTTTTATTCGTTGTTTGATAAATTCGCTTTAGGAAAACAGCTGGATGATGTAGAACAGGAACACTATGTAATGGCCGTTTTGGTGCGCGGCGGCGTATTTGGACAGAGCAGCAGGGAGTGACATAGGTGAAGTATTATCAAGAAGTGACCATATTGCCGACTCCGGAGATAGCGACAAATTTCATATGGTCTAAAATCTATCAACAATTGCATATTGCGTTTGCCGAACAAATGAGAGGGAAAGATAAGGGGACTATCGGCGTATCTTTTCCGGAATATAAGAAAATCGAAAAAGGTGAGACATTAGGAAACAAGGTTCGTGTTTTTGCAGCGACGGAGAAGGAATTAGCGAATTTGCATATAAGGCATGTATTGATACATTACAAAGACTATGTCCATATTACCAAAATACGGCAGGTTCCTGAAAAAATAAAAAAGTACGCCATATATCGCCGGTATCATGAAGAAAGAACAAAAGAAAATAAAGCGAGACGTTTTATGAGTCGCCATCAGATTTCTTATGAAGAAGCCGTCCATATATTTCCTGAAACCGTTGAAGACGTTACCTATCCTTATATAAGATTGGAGAGCGCAACCAATAAAAGTCGATTTCGCCTCTTTATTGCAAAAGATGACTGTAGTGAACTTGTGAGCAAAGGGTTTGGGTCATATGGATTAGATACGCAATCTTCGCTTCCCGAGTTTTGACCAAAATTTTAGCGTGTTGCCGGAAATGTAGAAAAATAGCCACATAGGGGACTGTGTATCCATTTTGGGGTACAAGAGAATGTTCCTGCTCACATGGCGAATTACGGCAACTAGCGACGTTTTTCTTACGTTCTCTGCCGCGTAGGCAGCTTAGAAAACGAAAACAGTTTACTGTCGCCGCCGAGGAGAGTTCTCTGCCGCGTAGGCAGCTTAGAGGGGATAGCTTACAGTTGCAGGTTTCTTCATTTATCGATATGTAGATGGCAGACTTGGCAACATGTTTTGTGATATAATAAAAAAAGCTTCATTTACTGCCGTACAGGCAGCTTAGAAATTAAGCTATTTAATGATTTTGTAATCTGCCGCATAGGCAGCTTGCGCATGATCATGGGTCGGCCGAATTGTTACGTCCCGTGGTTCATTGCCGTGAATGTCAGGGGAAGTTGTTGGTTTGTCGAAATGAATCGGAAAGAGGAGGATTAACGGTTTACGTGGTAAGATCAGTACGGCGGCATGAATATGCTGTCAGTCGATTATATTTAACAGAACCAAGTACTTGCTGCGTGCGGCAGGTACTTGGTTCTGTTACGCTTTCGCTATTTGCGGATGTTGTTAACTGATAGTCGGTCAGATTCGGACAAATCGGACAAAGCGGGCTGTGTTACCATTACGTGATCGGCAATGGAAAAATATTTCACGTACATTGGAGGAAGGGAATTGATTAAAATATTGTTTGTTTGTCACGGCAATATATGCCGCAGTCCGATGGCGGAGTTCGTGATGAAGGATATTGTTAAAAAGGCAGGTCTTCGAGATTTCTTCCTGATTGAGTCGGCAGCGACAAGTGCGGAGGAGATTGGTAACGGCGTTTATCCGCCGGCTAAGCGAAAGTTGGCCGAACATGGTATTGCATGCGACGGCAAGCGGGCGCGACAGTTGTGCTGCGATGATTATGACCGGTATGATTATTTGATTGCCATGGACCGCGCCAACTATCATCACATGTGCACTTTATTGGGGTGCAGTGAAAAGGTGCGTCTGTTGTTGTCCTACGCCGGCAGGAACGATGAAGTGGCCGATCCTTGGTACACCGGCGATTTCGAAGCGACGTGGCAAGATGTTTCGACAGGATGCGCGGCGTTGCTGGAGACGATTTTGGCGGTGCAAAAGGGGCGCATATACTGATCGGGGCCGCTCATGGATAGGGGGATATGATGGGAGTAAAGATTTCAAGCGCAGTGATTGCAGCGGTGCTTTTTTTCGGCATGGTCGTACCGGCAACTGCCGCCGATACGGGAGACGCAATGAAAAGTGCGGATATACGGACGCGTGTTCAGCGACTGTTAAGAGAATATGATGATGGCCGCTCCGATTCGTACGATCATTTGCCGGTTTACCGGCCTGAACGGGACGCGGCGCCTAATGAGGGAATCGGCGTCAAAGAAACGAATCTTACTTTTGTTGAGCCCTTATCGGTGCGTTTACAGACGAAAAATATCATCATCCATCACGTCGGTATTCCGGACGGGGATACGTCTGCCGCGGCTATTCACAAGGCGCATTTGCAGAACGGCTGGGCCGGGATCGGTTATCATTACGTGATCCGTAAAGACGGTACTATTGAACGGGGACGCCCGTTGGCTACGGTCGGCGCGCATTCGTACGGAAACAACTACACTTCTGTCGGCATTAACGTGGCAGGTAATTTCGACAAAGAGTATCCGACAAAGAGACAGCTTAAATCGCTTGTTCGCTTTCGGCCACCGCGACAAGAATGAGACCGATTGTCCCGGTGCGCATCTTTATCCGCTCCTCGGACAGATCAGAACTGCGGCGGCGAAGGAACTGCGGCGTATGCAGCGAGTGTGATACGCCGAGACTTGTTTTGGGTGCAGTTGATGGCGATTGCGGATTTATATAAGGTATCCTGTTATCGGTCTTTGCTTTTCTTGCTTTGCAAGCGAGGGCCGTCATGCCGGATGAAGGAGAACGTTCATTTGTGGTCTGCCGCTGTAAAGGGCGATTAAACAATTTGCATAGGCAAACAAGGCGGCTTCTTCGGCGATGCGGCTACCTGGCGCGTTGCATATCGCCGGAGCAGGTATGCCCGAAAATCGACTTGCCGGTATTTGTTAACGTAAAAAAGCCCGTTCTTCCCGTCGCCGTGTGTCGGCGTCAGCGAGAGGAACGGGCTTTTTTGTTTTGTTATTTCCCTTGCAGGCAAATGGAAAGCCAGCGGGGCAGGGACAGCCGTGAGATGGCAACTGACCAGAGAGATGCCGCTGCCGTTACGAGACAATAGATGATGATAATATATATGGCCCGCAAGGTAATACCGTAACGGGCGGCAAAACCGGTGCAGATACTGAGAAAAACGGGATGAACCAAGTAGATCGGGTAAGAGTAATTACCGAGAAGCGAGAAAATCCGATGTGTCGCCGGGGAGACGGGGCGGCACTCCCAGAGCCAGAGGAGAAAAAGCAGTGTCGATACGGTATAAATCATGCCGCAGGGACTGAGCTGATGGACTGTGAATACGGCGGACAACGCATCGTAGCCGAGAACGGTCATGACGCCGCAGTAGGCTGCCAGCATCGCTGCCGAGGCGATCAGTTGGAAGGCGATGACGAGCTTGCTGTGCCGGCTGAGCCAAGCCGTTACGACTTCGAAATGCTCTGCCGTATAGGCGCCGAACATGAAGATGAAGAGATAGTGAAAAACCATGTAATTCAGACGATAAGTAAAGGCGTCTTGTAAAAACGGGTTATCTGTGTGCAAGGTCCAGATATAACTGGAATAGAAATTGAATAGAACATTGGCTGCAAAGAGAATGATGAATGAAAGCAGTGCCCCGTGTTCCATGAGGTGCAGCAGCCGGCGCCAAAGCGGCATGAGCAGATAGAACCAGAGAAGGATGACGAGAAAGTAGATGTGGTACATCGCCAAACCGTAGAAAAAGGTCTTCGTCAGATTGGCCACGGCAAAGGCTTGCCAATTATGGCTGAGAACGGCAGTGAAGGCCAAGTAAAACAGGGACCATGTCACGTACGGCACGAAGACGGTGCGGAGGCGCCGCCGGAGATAAGCCATATAATGGAACGGCTCATGCAGAGGTTGGCTGTAAAACATGCCGAAGGCGGAAAGAAAGAAAAATGCCGGCACGGAAAAGCGCGATAAGATCTCCAAAACACCGACGAGGGCCAAGTTGGGTGTCGGATTGAGCAAGGCGACGGAGCCGACATGGATGGCGATGACGCCGAGCATGCAGATGCCGCGCATATAGTTGATGGAAGAAATAAATCGTTTTGACATGAAGCACCTCAATGGAATACAATAAAACAATATAAGAATTTTTTGTTAAATAGTTGTCACATAAAAATGATATACCTCATTATATCAGATTTTCATGATTGTTATAGGGAAGTGTCGATTTGGACAACGATAAAATCAAAAGTATCACGGAAACAGCGTTACTTTTGGCCCTGACTGTCGTTTTACAAGGGCTGCGTCTGTTCCTGCCCTTACCGGCTGCAGTCAGCCTGTTTCTTATCGGTTCGCTGGTCAATGCTTGTCTGGTTGTCGCCGTCTTGCGTATCAATGCCGCAGCCGGCTATATGACGGCTTGTATAACGCCTGTTTTTGCCTGGGTTGAAGGGATGCTGCCTTTTTTTCCCTTCATCTTTCCCGTTGCATGCGGTAATTGCGCTTTTGTCTTTGCTGTTGCTCTACTTAAAAATAGCGGCCTTAAGATATTGTATGTATCTGCCTTTATAAAAATGCTCGTCCTTTGCGGCGCTTTCTTTCTGCTCTTTTCTTGTGTCTCTTTTCCCGAAACGGTACGACAAGCGATCTTTTTTGCCATGAGCTGGCCGCAGCTGGTTACGGGAATCGCCGGCATTACTTTAGCATGGTTTTTGCAGCGGCGCACAGGCTGCGGCTGTTGATCATTCATTTTGTTAGGAGGACATCATCTTGCCAGATATTTTGTACTACGTTCCCGGTGCGATTGGGGTCTTTTTACTTCTTTTAGGCGCTTTCCACGGGTGGAAGCTGCGTTCGCTCAGCCGGCATTGCACCGCATACGGCACAGGTAAGGTGCTCGGTTTTGTGGAAAAGAAAATGCGCAGTAATACGTTGTATTTTCCTGTCATCGAATTTACTGTCGATGGGAAGATATACCGGTCGCAATCCACTTTCGGGGACAATGAATGGGAGTTTGAAGCAGGCTATGTTACTGACTTCCGCTATAATCCCGACAATCCGAATGATGTGTATTTATATAACTCCCGGGAAATACGGTATCAATATATCAGTACCGCTTGTATTCTCATTGGCGGATTGATTTTTATCGGAACGTATTACGTGCGTTTTTAAGGAGGCGCCTGATGGCACGAAATGAAGAAGCAATTGCCGCTGCCGGCCGCTTTTTGCGGGCTTTGGGACTTGATCTGGCGGTGCTGCAGATGGAAAAAACGCCGGAGCGGGTGGCAGAAGCGTACAGTCATTTCTTTTCCGGTCTGACAGAAGATCCTGCTGCTGTCTGGGGTGATTTGATTCGGACCGAAAGCAAGGGGCTTATTGCCGTTCGGAATATTCGTTTTCACTCCATTTGCGAGCATCATATTCTGCCTTTTTTCGGTACCGTTCAGATCGCCTATTTTCCTCGAAACGGGAAGATCGCCGGTTTCGGTCATTTTGCCGACGCCGTCGATATTCTGGCGCGGCGCCCGCAGCTGCAGGAACGGCTGACGGAGGAAATTTGCCGAGCCGTTTCGACCGGTGTCGATACGGCGGGGACGCTGGTTATCGTCAAGGCGAAGCATCTTTGTCTGACTATGCGCAATCGGGCTGCTGCCGATACGGAAATCGTGACGACGGCTGCCGACGGCATGTTGTGTGAAGGAACAAAATTATATGATCAGGCTTGGTCACTGTTGAAAGAGGAAGAATGATATGATAAGACAAATTCGCAAGTATACATGGCGAGACGGTAAGTCTCTGATTGTCGGCAGAAAGACGTTGGTCATGGGGATTTTGAACATTACGCCTGATTCGTTTTCTGACGGCGGTTCCTGGGCCGAGCGGGACAAGGCGCTGCGTCACATGGAGGAAATGGTCGCCGCCGGGGCCGACATTATCGACATCGGCGCCGAGTCGACGCGCCCCGGCTATACGATGATTTCGGCAGAAGAAGAAATTGGGCGGTTGGAAAAAATCCTGCCTGCCTTAGTGGCTCAATGTCCCGTTCCCGTTTCCGTCGATACGTATAAGGCGGCGACGGCGGACTATGCCATGACGGCCGGCGCTCATATCATGAATGATATCTGGGGACTGCAGTATGCGTCAGAGCCGGGATGGATGGCGGCCGTTGCCGCAAAACACCAAGTGCCGGTTATCGTTATGCATAATCAGAACGGCACGGCGTATGGCAATATTTTTGAAGAAATGAAAGCGTTTTTTACTGCGGCGGCATCAATTGCCGCTGCAGCCGGCGTTGCTGAAAAGAATATCATTATTGACCCCGGCATAGGCTTCGGCAAAGATTTTTCGCAGAACATGGAAGTTATCAGGCATTTGGGCCGACTGACGGAGTTGCCGTATCCGCTGCTTCTGGGTGTTTCCCGTAAGGGTTTTATTGGCAAGGTGTTGGATCTGCCGGTAACGGAACGAATGGAAGGCACAGCGGCCGTGACGGTCCTGGGGATCGTGGCGGGAGCTTCCGTCATGCGGGTGCACGATGTCAAGGAGATCGTGCGGATTTGCCGCATGACAGATGCGCTGCTTGCCGATTGATTACATCATTAACCGTATCAGGAGGATATGAAATGGATAAAATTACCATTTCCGGTTTGTCCTTTTTCGCTTATCACGGTTGTCTTCCCGAAGAGACGGAGCGGGGACAAACGTTTTTGGTTGACGTCAGCCTCGCGCTCGATCTGCATGCTGCAGGCGAGAGTGACAGACTGGACGATACCGTTGATTATGGGGCTGTCACGTCTTTGATCAGCACCGCTGTGACGGAAGCGCCGTGTCGTCTGATTGAGGGCGTTGCGGAAAAAATCGCCGCCCGTCTTTTAGCGGCCTTTCCGCTGCTTGACAGTGTTATTGTGACCGTACATAAACCGGGCGCACCGCTTCCTGCCGTTTTCAGCGATGCATCGGTAACGGTGGAGAGAAGGCGAAATGGCTGATTATTATATCGGTCTCGGCGCCAACTTGGGAGATCGAGAAAGTTTGCTTGCCGCGGCCATTCGGGAGATCCGGAAAATTCCGGGCCTTACGGTTTCGGCTCTTTCGTCCCTGTATGAGACGCCGCCGTGGGGCAAGACGGATCAGCCTGTTTTCTATAACGCTGTCGTTGCCGTCGAGACGCAGTTGCCGCCGGAACGGATGCTGCATTTATGTTTGGCCGTTGAAGCGAAATTGGGAAGGGTGCGTAGGGAGAAATGGGGAGCCAGGACAATCGACCTGGATATTCTCTGGCATCGCCGGGACGTGCATACGGCGGAGTTGCAGATTCCTCATCCCTATTTGACGGAACGGGCCTTCGTACTGGTGCCGCTCTGTGAATTGTCGCCTCAGCTTCCGATCAAGGGGAAACGGGCAAGCGAATGGCTTTCTCTGCTGCCCGATGCGGAAAAAATAAAAAAATAAAAGAACCTGAAGAGGGGAGATTATCATGGAAAAAATATTGATTGCAGATGATGAAGAATTGATGCGGCAATTGGTTGCCGATTTTCTAAAGCCGGAGGGCTACGAGGTAATTCAAGCTGTCGACGGGAAAGACGCGTTGGAAAAATTTAATGATCATCATCCGGATTTGATTCTGCTCGATGTCATGATGCCGGGGTATGACGGTTGGACCGTGTGCAGAGAGATTCGCCGCTCTTCTACGGTGCCGATCATGATGTTTACGGCTAAAGGGGAGGAAATAGATCAGCTTTTCGCCTATGATCTGGGCGTTGACGAATATATCACGAAGCCTTTCAGTCCGAAGATCCTGGTCGCTAAGATCAAGGTTCTTTTGCGGCGTGCACAGCCCGAAGAAGAAACAGTCAGAGAAGGCGGCGTGAACGATGTGGAAGGTCTTTCTATCGACCGTGACGCCCATCAGGTGCTGATTGATGGTAAAAGCATTGATCTCAGTCCGACGGAATATAAGCTGCTCAATTATCTGATGACCAATGCCGGCAAGGCGCTGAGCAGACGGCAAATATTGAATCAGGTCTGGAATTATGAGTACTACGGTGATCTGCGTACTGTGGACACGCATATTAACAGGTTGCGCGTCAAACTGGGCGATAAAGGGGCTTTTGTCCAGACTGTTCGCGGCTACGGCTATCGGTACGGCTCCAAATGATACTGAATAAGATACCGCTGCGCACGCGCGTAAGCCTGGACCTGACCGGATTTACCCTGCTCAGCCTGATCGTCTTGATGGTCGCCGTCGGATTGGGGTTTGAACCTTTTTATTACGAGGTGCAGAAAACCAATATGTTTTCGGCGCGCGACCAAATCGCCGCTATTTATGAGGAAAACGGGCCGGAACGGCAGGAACAGATCGACCGTATTAGCCAGTCTGCCGGGGCCGACGTCTTTATTGTCGATCACGGCAAGCTTACGTATTCGTCACGGCCAGACCGACAGGTCATTATTCCCAGAACGCAGGATACAAATGTCATTGTCGCGTCGCCGGATACTGCCGATACGACGACCGTCAGGCGGGAAGTGCCGCGCCATATTAGAGAACTGATGGCTATTCTGAACGGGGCGGAACCGCTTGAAAATGAGTTGGATGAAGTTCAGTCCCACCAACCGAAGGACAGCAACGGCGTACGTTTTTTCGATCTTTTCAGCCGTATTGGCGATCATACTTTTCTGATCCTCAGTCAGCCGGCGGCGCCGATGCAGAAAAATATCGATATCGTTCAGAAATTCGTCTTTATTTTCGGTCTTATCTGGCTCCTGGCGGCGATTGTCGGCGCGTTCATCTTTTCGCGGATATTGACGAAGTCGCTGCTCGAGCTGAAAAGTTTGGCCGTGCGTATGGCCGGCCTTGATTTTTCCAGGAAGTGGCGGAGCACACGGACCGATGAAATCGGCCAGCTCGGTCAGAGCTTGAATGACCTTTCCGATCAGCTGAATACGGCATTGACGGATTTACAGGCGTCTAATGATCAGTTGCAGGATCAGTTGAACAAGGCGCAGGAATTGGAGCATATGCGGAAGGCTTTCGTTTCGGCCGTGTCGCATGAACTGAAAACGCCGCTGGCTATTATCCAAGGGTATGCCGAAGGGCTGGAGAGTCTGGTCAATGACGAGGAAGGGCGGATTCGCTACTGCGGCATTATCCGCAGGGAAACGGAAAAGATGAATCAGCTTGTCCTGGACCTGCTTAACCTGTCCCGTCTGGAGTTGGGTAATTTCCAGTTATCTTTTACCGATTTTGACTTTACGGCGTTGGCGGAAGAAACAAAAATGCGGTTCAGCCGTGCCATTGAAGAAAAACGCATTTGTCTTTCTTGGGAATTGCCGGCAGAGATGACGGTTAACGGCGATCCCAGCCGGTTGGGCACGGTGCTGAGCAATTTTCTTTCCAATGCCATTGACTACGTGCCCGTCGGGAAGCGGATCGACCTTTCGGCCGAAATGCTTGCAGACCGATATAAAATAAAAATATACAATGACGGCATGCAGATTCCCGTCGAGTACCAACAGCGAATTTGGGAGCCTTTTTACAAGGTCGACACCTCGCGGGCCCGCGATGCCGCGCGGATATTCGGCGGTCACGGCTTGGGACTCGGCATCGTCGCGGCGTTGCTGAAGCTGCACGGGACGGAGTATGGTGTAGAAAATGAAAAAGACGGCGTAACCTTTTGGTTCACCGTCATGAAAAGCAAATAAGATTAAAATGCTCTTTTCCCTAAAACGGGATGGGAGCATTTTTTTAATGATAAATAGCCGACTAAATATCCTGCCGTTTCCAAATCGATATCTTCCTGTCTGTTGTCGTGTTCATAGATGCACAGCGGCTGTTCGGTGCCGACTTCGCCGCCGGGAAGATAAATGTACTCGTCAGCTGCGGGATCGCCGAAAATGATCCCGGCGAGCAGGTGTTTTTTTGCGATCTGGCTCATTTTTTACGCGCCTCCGTTTTCGTCAAATGTTATTTCCAGCAGTTTGCAGTCCCGGTAGTCGGCTGAAACGAGCTGAAGCAAGGTGCCGTTATAGCGGCGCGGGAACATCGTGTTCGACTGCATGCCGTGGAGATGTCCGAAGACGCAGAGCGGCACCTTATATTTGGCGAGAAGTTCCGTAAAGCCGCTGGGTTTGGTCAGGTCGCACACTGGCGGATAGTGCAGCAACAGCAGGGTATGGTCGCAGCCCAGTTTGGCGGCTTCTTCCAGCGTTCTTTCGACGCGGAGCAACTCCCGCCGGTAAGGTTTCGCGTCGCGTTCTTCTTCATAATGAATGTCTCCCGGACTGACCCAGCCGTGGGTACCGCAAACGGCAATGCGATTATTGTCGAGGGTTATCGTGGTGCCGTGAAGATAAGTCATGTTGTTGCCACTGTCAAGGCGGTTCAACTTACCGGCGCTTTCCCACCAGAAATCATGATTGCCGCGGATCAGTACTTTATGACCGGGCAGCGCTCTGATTTCATCCAAATCCTCTTGGGCGTCTTTTAACCGCATCGCCCAGGATATGTCGCCGGCGATCAGGACCGTATCGTCAGGGGAAACGCGGCTGCGCCAGTCTGTGCAGATTCGCTGCCAGTGATTTTCCCAGCGAGGGCCGAAGACGGTCATCGGCTTTTTCGGCGGATTGCCTGACAGGTGCAGATCACCGATTGCAAATAAACGCATAGATTAATCCTTTCCTTGAGAGAGATGGGTTCTGAAATCCTTTATAAAGCGCGCAACATGCTCTTTGTTGGCGACTTGCGGTACTTTATAGCCGACAAACATGGGATTTGTCAAAAAGCGGGGAACAATCTTGACGTAGAGCGACGCATCTCCGGGAAAGTCGTAATAGAATATGTTGTAACTGTCATTGAAACTGGCGAAGGAGCGGATGAAGTACAGCGCCGTTGCCTGCATGGAACGGACAAAATACGGCAGCGCTCCTTCGTCCTTTAAAATCAGATTGACTTCATAAAAGCCGATGAGCGGTGCATCGGAAAGATTTATTTCCAGTTCTTTCGCTGTCATAATGGGGTGTCCGTGCAGGTGCTGCGGCGAGATATCGTGATGGTAATCATACTGCTCAAGGCCGACGATCTGACTGTGGGGATGACGTATCGTACCGCCCGACATATAGCCGTGATTGCGGTAAAAAAGAACGGAGCGGAAGCGCCCCATATCCTTTACTTGCCGCCATTTTTCCAGAGAAAATTCGAGTAATGCCAACGCATATTCCGGCGTGTACGTTGCAAAATCGGCGTCGCAGTCATCCGTTTCGATGATCAAGGTCTGCCATGCTTCTTTGAGGACAGGATAAGCATTTTCCAGCCAGATCATGTGGCCGCGCCTGTCGAGGATGTTTTTCAGATTGGCGACATCACAAAAAGGGCAGTATGAAGCGTCGCGATGTACGGTGTCCGGCTTCGTCCTGCCCAGATCCAAATTGTATTCGATAATATGTTTTGACAGATCATGACTCATGAGAAATACTCCTTTATCAAGGCTACTGTTTATTTTAGCACACTGCCTGTGTTTTTGAAATGATATGCTATAATGAATATGCTTTTGCTGTACTGCGGAATTTTTTCGGCAGTGCGCGGAAAGGATAAGGATATGAGCGATGTTAAACGAGTAGACGATACGTGGGTGCCGTTGCTTTTGCAATGGTTTTCCGTCCATTGCCGCGAATTGCCGTGGCGCGGCGGTACGCGGCGAGATCCGTATAAGGTGTGGGTCTCGGAAATCATGCTGCAACAGACTAAGGTCGAAGCCGTGCGGCCTTATTATGAAAGTTGGATGGAGCGTTTTCCCGATATGGAAACATTGGCTGCAGCTTCTGCCGACGAAGTGTTGCGGCAATGGCAAGGGCTGGGGTATTACTCGCGCGCCCGTAATTTGCACCAAGCCGTACAGGAAGTTGTCGCCTCCTATGACGGCAAGGTTCCGTCAGACACGGCGGAACTGGTCAAGCTGAAAGGAGTCGGCGCATATACGGCAGGGGCCATTGCCAGTATCGCTTACGGTCGCCGCGTCGCCGCAGTCGACGGCAATGTGCTGCGCGTTTTCGCCAGGCTGTATAACATTGAAGAGAATATTTTGTCCGGTGCCGTAAAGAAAGAGATTACCGACTTAGTCGATAACGTCATGCCGGCAGCTTGTCCCGGCGCTTTCAACGAGGCGCTGATGGATTTCGGCGCGCAGGTCTGTGTGCCGAGGCAGCCGCATTGCGAAGGTTGTCCCCTGTCGTCTCATTGTTTGGCGAGAGCGGCGGGGAAGGAAGCGGTATTGCCGTTGCGTTTGACGAAAAAGAATATTCCGACGGAAGATATTACGGTCGTTGTTTGTACGCGGCAACGAAAATGGCTTCTCCACCGTCGTCCGGAAAAGGGGTTGCTGGCATCGATGTGGGAATTTCCCAACGCCGGCGGAGCAGGTGCGGAAGGCATCGGCGCCGTTACGAAATTGCTGCAATCCGTCGGTCTCAGCGTTGTTGTCGGCGCTGCGGAAATCGCTGCGGTGAAACATGTCTTTTCTCATAAAATATGGCGGCTCCACGTTTATCGGGCAAAAGCCGTTCACGGTCATTTGCAGGCAAAGGAGGATTGGCAGTGGTTGCCGGTAACGGCGTACACGGAAGTTCCGTGGGCCGGGCCGCATGGCAAGATCACTGCCGTATTATAAATGAAGGGTGTTTTTTTGCTCGTTTTTTTGATGGTCATGTCACTCGTGGCCGCGTTTACGGCAGTGCTGTGGAGTTATGTCAGCCGCAGTCGCCGTTTCGCCGCAGTCGTTGCCGCCGTTTTAGGCATTACCGTTGTCGCTGTTGCCGTAGTCGGCCTGTACGTTACGGCGTTTGCAGACTTGCGGCAGATGGCGGTGCTGCAGGCGTCATGGTTCGGAGCCATGCTTTCTCTGAGTTGGTTGTTGGCCTTTCTGCTGGCCTTTCCCGTCATGATAGTTCTCGCTTTTGGCACGTTTATTTACCGGCGGTTTTTCCGAAAACATACCGAAGAGCCTGCAGGCGGGCGCGAAGGAGGAATGTCGCGCCGGTCATTTCTGCAATATAGCGCCGCTGCCGTTCCGCTTCTGGCCGCGACGACATCGCTGGTTGGGAATGCGGGAGGCCATCTCTGCTTGCAGGTGACTTCCCATGATGTGACGTGTCCTTCGTTGCCGCCATACTTGGAAAACTATAAAATTGCGCAAATATCAGACTGCCACATTGGCACCTTCTTCAGCATAGATCAATTGCGGGAGGCTGTTCTGCGCGCTGCCGGCAGCGGCGCACAGCGCCTCGAAATAACCGGTGATCTGATTGATGAGTTGTCGCTGCTGCCGCAGTGTCAGGCCGTCTTGCAGGAATTGGCGCCTTATTTTCGCGACGGCATTGATTTTTGTTACGGCAATCATGAATATTATCGAGGACTGCCGCAGATTACGGCTATGCTGGAGAAGACTCCGGTTCGTATTCTGCGGAATTCCTCTTTCCGCGTGCAGGGTCTGCCGGGACAGCGTGAGTCCGACCGCCCCTTTTACATATGCGGCAGTGACTACAGCTTTGCCAAGGAAGAGGAGGCCTTTGCTGCCGAACGGCGGCGTTATACGGAGAAAGCGCTGCAATATGTGCCGCAAAATGCCTTTGTTCTTTTTTTGGCGCACCATCCCGCCTTTTTCGATGAGACTTTCGCCAAGAATATCCCGCTCACGTTGAGCGGTCATACACATGGGGGGCAGTTTGCTTTGCTTGCTCCCTTGGTGCAGGCCGTCGGGTTTAAGTATTTGCGCGGCATGTTCAAAAACGGATCGGCGTGGGGCTATGTCAACAGGGGGACCGGACATTGGCTGCCGTTCCGCTTTCTCTGCTCCCGTGAGGTCAGTGTTTTTACCTTGCACAGAAGCTGAAGGAACTTTTGAAAATTCCTTTCCGGGAGGCCGTAAAAAGTGTTTGACGGGATCGGGAAAGAAGCGTTGAAAGCGGTGTTGATTTGTCCTAATTTTTATTATCATTTATCGACAAATAAAAAAATTTAGTGTAGAATAAAAGGGAATCTTATCTGCACAGCGTAACGCGAGCTCTCGAAGGAGGAAGAAATAACATGGCAGAAAATGCAAACATAAAGGTAATCGGTGTCGGCGGCGGCGGAAATAATGCCGTCAACCGTATGATAGAAAGCGGACTTGACGGAGTGGAATTTATTTCTGTCAACACGGAAGATCAGGTCCTGGAGGTCTCTCAAGCTGATAAAAAAATTCAGATCGGTGAAAAGCTGACGCGCGGTCTCGGTGCAGGCGCCGATCCTTCCAAAGGAGAACAGGCCGCTTTGGAAAGCAAGGAAGAGATCATCAAAGCCCTGCAAGGCGCCGATATGGTGTTTGTCACGGCCGGCATGGGCGGCGGTACCGGTACCGGCGCCGCTCCGATTGTTGCGGAATGTGCCAAGGAAATGGGCGCGCTTACCGTAGCCGTAGTTACGAAGCCCTTCGCATTCGAAGGCAAGCGCCGTAAAGAACAAGCTGAAAAGGGAGCGGCCTATTTAAAGGATAAAGTCGATACGATCATTACGATTCCGAACGATAAGTTGCTCCAGATCATTGATAAAAAGACACCGCTGAAAGAAGCGTTTTTGGTTGCTGATGACGTTTTGCGGCAAGGTGTGCAGGGGATCTCCGATCTGATCACGACGACTGGCCTGATCAACTTGGATTTTGCCGATGTGCGGACGATCATGCAGGATCAAGGCGAAGCGATCATGGGTATCGGTGTCGGCAGCGGCGAAAACCGTGCTATCGATGCCGTTGAAGCGGCTATCCACAGCGCCCTTCTGGAAACGAGCATCGACGGCGCGCAAAGCATTCTTCTCAACGTTACAGGCGGCCCGGATATCAGTCTTTATGAAATTAATGAAGCTGCCGAAAAGGTTTCGGAAGCGGTTTCTCCCGACGCCAACATTATCTTCGGTTCCGTTATCGATCCGGATATGGAAGACTCCATTCGCATCACTGTCGTAGCGACAGGCTTCGATAAAGAACCGTCCAATATTCCCGCTTTCGGACAGACGAAAAAGGAAAGCAAAGATATGGGCGGCGTAGAAATTCCTACGTGGATGAGATAAGCAGCAAGATCAAAAGCGGATCCCGGCGGACCCGCTTTTTTTGAGATATTGGCAGTGCTTTTGGGGAAGGGATAATTATGAGATGCCCGTTTTGTAAACATGCTGATACGAAAGTAACCGATTCTCGAGCTACTGATGACGGCAGGGCCATTCGCCGGCGGCGCGAATGCCATTCTTGCGGCCGCCGTTTTACTACCTATGAAATGGTGGAAGAAGTGCCGTTGTATGTCGTGAAAAAAGACGGCAGACGCGAATTGTTCGACCGCAATAAAATTTTGAACGGACTGTTGCGGGCCTGCAACAAGCGCCGCGTTACCCGGCAGCAGTTGGACGAAATCGTCGCGAAAGTGGAACGGAATATTCGCAATACGCTGGAGCAGGAAATTCCCAGTGTCAAGATCGGAGAAATGATTCTGGACGAATTGCAAGCCATCGACAGCGTTGCGTATATTCGCTTTGCTTCCGTATACCGGCAATTTGCCGATTTGGACAGCTTCATGGCCGAATTGAAACGACTGATGGCCAATAGGGAAGGGAAGCCGTCCGACTTGCCATAAAGGAGAGGGTTGAGACGGAACGGTATATTGATAATTTTTTGGATAATCTGCTGCCGCGCATGCGTATTGCCGTTATCGGCGATATCATGGTGGATCGGTATGTGTACGGCAGCGTTGAACGTATTTCGCCGGAAGCGCCGGTGCCGATCAATCGTGTTGACCATGTGACTTCCGTTTTGGGCGGTGCCGCCAATGTTGCGGCAAATCTGGCTCATATGGATTGCAATGTTTATCTGGCGGGCCTTATCGGTGATGACGACAATGCGCGCCTGTTGCGCAGCCTCCTGAATGAAGCCGGCATTGACGGCGCCGGCATCGTTACGCGCGATCGTCATCAGACGACGACAAAGATGCGTGTTCTCGGCTCACAACAGCAGATGGTTCGCCTTGATTTTGAAGAAGTCACGCCCGTCACGCCTGTTGAAGCGGCAGAATTGGCGACTTGGCTCGACGGACGGTTGCAGCAGGGGCTTGACGGGATTATTTTATCTGATTACCAAAAAGGCGTTTTGACGGAACAGGTAGCCAAACTCGTTATCGGCAGCGCCAAGAAGGCGGGGATCCCCATCCTGGTCGATCCCAAAGGTCGCGATTGGACGAAATATAACGGCGCCGATTTCGTAACGCCGAACATGAAGGAGCTTGCCGGTTGTGTCGGGCATCCTGTTGGCAACGAAGGAGCCGCTGTCGTCGCCGCTGCAAAAGAACTTCATGAGAAGTACGATTTCGAGCATTTGATGGTGACGCGCTCCGAAAAGGGGATTACCGTCGTGCGCAAAGACGGTAATATTTGGAACAATCCGGCTACGGCCCATGAAGTTTTCGACGTTTCCGGCGCCGGCGATACGGTAGCGGCAGCATTTCTTTCGGCAATTGCCGCCAAGTTGTCAATTCGTACGAGTCTGCAAATTGCCAATGCCGCCGCCGGTATCGTAGTCACGAAAGTGGGGACATACCCCATTCACCGTCAGGAACTGCAACAATACTGGCATAACTGGCAGCCTGCCCGCTGGCGGCCGTACCGGCCGCTGACGCGTGCCGAAATGGCGGCCAAGATCCGCGGTTGGCAAAAGAAAGGAGAAGTCGTCGTTTTTACGAACGGCTGCTTTGATATTCTCCATCGCGGCCACGTTCTGTATCTCCAGCAGGCGGCTATGTTGGGACGACATTTGGTTATCGGCCTTAATTCCGATGCGTCTGTGCGGCGGTTGAAAGGGGAGACGCGCCCCCTTGTTTCTCAAGAAGACAGGGCCGTTCTTCTTAATGCCCTGGCCTGTGTCGACGACGTCGTCGTTTTTGAGGAAGATACGCCGCAGGAACTACTGGAACTGCTGCGCCCTGATATTCTCGTCAAAGGTGGGGATTATAAGGCTGAAGATGTCATAGGCCGGGATTGTGTCAAGGAAGTGGAAATTATTTCCTTTGAAGAAGGCTATTCCACAACAGCGTTGATCGAAAAGATCGGAACATTGGCAAAGAAGGGAAAATTATGAAAATAGTAACAGGTGGCGCCGGCTTTATCGGCAGCAATATTGTGAAGCAATTAAATAATCGCGGCATTGACGATATTTTGGTTGTCGATGACTTGACGGATGGCGAAAAATGCCGTAATCTTCAAGGTCTGTCATTCTATGACTACATGGATTACGAGGAGTTTGCCTGGCAGATAGCCGATAACAGTTTCGATATCGGCTATGTTGACGTTGTTTTTCATGAAGGCGCCTGCTCCGATACGATGAATTACGACGGCCGTTATATGATGAATAACAATTATGAAGGCAGCAAGGCTATTTTGCATTACTGCATGCAGCGTAAAATCCCCTTCCTGTATGCTTCGTCGGCAGCGACATACGGCAGCGGCAAGCATGGCTTTCGTGAGGAGCCGGCTTGTGAAGAAGCGTTGAATCCGTACGCTTATTCCAAGCTTCAATTCGATCGCTACGTACGTCGTATGTTGCCGGTAGCGAACGGGCAGGTTGCCGGATTCCGCTATTTCAATGTCTTTGGTCCCCAGGAAAATCACAAGGGCCGTATGGCCTCTCTGATCTTTCAAAAATATCATGAGTTGCAGGAAAAGGGGAAGATCACCTTATTTGAAGGTACCGGCGGCTATGAAGACGGCGGTCAGATTCGCGATTTCATTTATGTCAACGACGTTGTCAATGTTCTTTTCTATTTTTGGGAACATCCCGAACTGTCCGGAATCTATAACTGCGGTACCGGAACGGGGCATACATTCAACGAGTTCGTTCAGGGGATTATTGAGTATTGCGGCAAGGGGACCATTGAGTATGTACCGTTCCCCGATGTTTTAAAAGGGAAATATCAAAGCTATACGCAGGCCGATACTTCAAAATTGATGGCGGCAGGTTATGATAAGGGATTTACATTGTTACCGGAAGCCGTAAAAGAATATTGCCGTATTATTCAGACCAACGACGGTTATTATGAGTAGAAAGGCCGTCTTTTTCGATCGTGACGGCGTCTTGAATAAAGATGCCGGCTACGTCGGCAGACGGGAGGATTTCATCTGGATAGACGGTGCCAAAGAGGCGCTGGCTTATTTAAAAAAAGGAATATTTGGTCGTCGTCGTTACCAATCAGAGCGGCGTAGCCAGAGGCTACTACAGTGAAGCCGATGTGGTGTCGCTGCATGATTGGATGTGCCGGGAAGTGGCCGCTGCCGGAGGGGCCGTGACGGCGGTCTACTATTGCCCGTATCTGGAGGGCGCTCCGGTAGCGGCTTACAACCGGCGAAGTGATTGGCGCAAACCGGCTCCCGGTATGGTATTGCAGGCTATTCATGAGTATGATATCGACCGGTCGGGCTCTTTCCTCATCGGCGATTCGCCACGGGATATCGCCTGCGCCGAAGCGGCCGGTATTGACGGGTACTTATTTACAGGCGGCAGATTGGATCGGTTCGTAGAGGCTGTCGTCAAGGAGAGATCGTCATTTGGAAGATTATAAAAGCATACTTATCATCAAAATGAGTTCACTCGGCGATATCCTTCACGCTTTGCCGACTTTGCACGTCTTGCGGCGGCGTTATCCGTCAGCGCGAATCGTCTGGGCGGTGCATGAGCAGTTTGTTTCTTTGCTTCCCGGCGCGCCGTATATTGATGAGGTTGTTTTTATTGATAAAAACAGGCTCAAGTCTTTCCGTTATTGGCGGGAATTGCGGCGACAACTGCATCCGTATCGCTTCGATCTGAGCATTGACCTGCAGGGATTGGCCAAAAGTGCTGTTGTGGCCATGAACAGCGGCGCAAAGCGCAAAATCGGGTATTGGGAAATGCGGGAAGGCAGCTTTCTGGTCAGCAAAGGGATAACGGGACCGCATAAAAACGGTCATGTTATTGAACGGTATCTGGATGTGGCCAGAGGACTCGACTGCCCGGTCGACGCCGTTGCCTTCCCGCTGCCGCCGTTGGATGAGGTTCGCAGCAAGATGCTGCAACGGCTTGCCGCAGACGGTTTGCAAGGGCCTTTTGTCGCACTCGTGCCGGGAGCCCGCTGGTCCGTCAAAGAATGGCCGTTGGCAAACTGGTGCGCGCTGTCCTCCCGCTTTTCGGAGCGAGGAATCAATGTTTTACTCCTCGGCAGCGGTGATGACATTGAAAAGGGAAAGAAGATGAAAAGCGGCACTGCATCGGAGCATGTCTTTGATTACACGGGAAAAACGACGCTGACGGAATTGATGGCGCTTATTTCCCTGTCGTCATTATACGTCAGCGCCGATACGGGACCGCTTCATTTGGCAAATGCGCTAAAAAAAGAATTGATTGCCTTGTTCGGCACGACCAGCCCGGATCGTACAGGCCCTTACGGCGGCGCAGGGAGCGATTACATTCACCTGATCGTTTCGCCGACGTCACGGGCCACGGTTGCGCGCCCTTTAGTCGATGACCCCGAATGTATGGGAAAGATTACTGTCGATACGGTATGGGCAGAGTGCCGTAAGGCTGCGGAGAAGGTAGGGTTATGATAAATTTACGGCAGAAACGGATTATCGTCACGTTTCTTATGCATCTCGGCGATTTGATCCTGGTGACGCCTTTTTTGCAGGTTTTGCGGCGTCATGCGCACGGATCGGAAATAACCCTTGTCGTGGATGCAAAGGTAGCGGATGTTGTACGATACAATCCGAATATAGATCATTTGATTGAAATAGATAAAAAGGGGCGGGACAATTCTGTTTCCGCTCTTTGGCGTATTGGCAGAAAGCTCCATCGAAACAACTATGATGTGTTGATTAATTTGCATCCCAACGAACGGACATCCTTTTTGGCCGTCGCCATTCAGGCCGGCTATTTTGCCGGTATGAGTCATTTTTTGGCGCGGCCGTTTATGGATCGATATACGCGGCTTGATCGCCTCCACTTTCACGCTGCCGATATGTATATCAACGTGTTGGAGCAGCTCGGCATTGAAGATCGTCGCAACAGCGGGCTGGAAATTGAGTTGGCAGCGGCGTGGCGAGAAAAAGCGGCGGCGTTTTACGCCGAATACAATCGGGAAGGCAAACCTCTGGTCGGCTTTAATATCGGCAGTGCCGTGCCGCAGAAACGATGGCCGCCGCAGCGTTTTGCCGCTGTTGCCGACTACTTTATGGATAAAGGGTACGGTTGTGTTTTTTTCGGCGGCCCGATGGATAAAGAAATGGTCGCCGAAGCGGTGTCTTTTATGGAACATAAGCCGATCATCGCAACGGGATTGTTTTCCATCGGCGAATTGGCGGCAGCCGTTAAAGGGTGTTCCCTTTTTATTACGAATGACAGCGGCCCCATGCACATAGCCGTCAGTCAACAGGTTCCTCTTGTCGCCTTATACGGGCCGAGTAATCCCATGTTTTACGGGCCTTATACGGAGAAAGCGATCGTATTGGAATCGACAGATCATTATGAAGTCGGCAAAAGTATGAAGAAGATTATCCGCGAAGGAAAATACAAAGGGATCTCCGTGATCTCCGTAGCTCACGTGATTGAAGCGGGAGAGGAACTGCTGAAGAAGTATGGCAGGCGGCTATGATTGAAAAAATATCGGCTATACGGTATAATGTACATACTGACACTTAAGAAGATCATGACGCGGAGGTGCATATAATGAAAAAAATAGTATTGGCAGGTATTTTGGCTGCTGCCGTTTCGGCAGGAGCAGCCGTTTATGCGGCGCCCATTACCAACCCGCAGCCGGGAGACTTCAAAGCGAACATCAATTACGGATTTGATCAGCGGGAAGGCGGCCGTGACGCCGACAGCCGCTTTGCCGGCGGCGACGTTACATACGTTGTAAACGACAAAGTAGATGTACAATATGTCAACAACTACACAAAAGGTAAAAACGGCAATACGATCAATGAAAATTACCTGAAGGGAATTTACCGTTTCAATCCGTACGTTTCGGCGTATGGCGCTGTATCGTATTTAAAGACCAATACCTATTCCAGTCAGCATGCCTACGGCTATCAGGTCGGCTTACAGGGGCAGGTTCCGTTGGCTGACAAATGGCAAGGTTTTGCCGGTGTCGGTTTTGGTGATGACGCCAATACGTATGAAATCGGCGTCGGTTACGATATTACCGAAAACTGGGATGCCCATGTCAAATATCGCCGCAGTGATATAGGCGTCGATAATTACAACGACGATGTCAAGGGCTGGCAAGTTGGTATGGGGTATAAATTCTAACGCGATGGAAAGAGCCGTCTCAAAGAGGCGGTTCTTTTTTTGTTTGACAGCAACGGCACGGGGCAGGTATAATGACCGTGACATGTGCTGTGGTTGAAAGTCGAAGCCAGTCGCAGGCAAAGCGATCCACGTAAGGAATGGATGCCATTCCGATCATAGTGCGGCCTAGAAGTAAGACCTGCCGCGAAAAAGCGAGAGGAGCAGTAGTGGGGGACTGAACGTCTATGAGCGAACCTTCCAGCAGGCGAGTGTGGGGGTAAAAACCAGGTCAGGCATGTTGAAGAGAGTTATGACTACGGCTCTCTTCTTTTTTTATATATTCCTGATCAATATCGTTACAATACGTTGACATTCGCGATTAACGGCCGATTTGAGTTGACGCTTTTTGTTTCATATAGTAAAATATAAAGGTATTTATTTTCAACGGTAAAAGAGGTGTATCGAAATGCGGAATAAGGTCAATGAAGCCTTGATGGAGCAAGAGATACAGCGAAATCCCTTCGATTCATTCATGGAATTTCATGTGGAAAAAGCCGATGAAGAAAGTACGATACTCACCTTTGCGAACAGGGGCAATGTTTGGAACAATCCGAACGAGACGACTTACGGCGGCGTTTTATATGCTATGGCTGATTCTTCCATGGAAGCTGCCTGTGCCGTTTTCGGCAAAGCTGTTTTGACGTTGGACTTGAGTATGAATTATATTCGTCCTGCCTTTGCCGATACGCTTATACGCAGTGAAGTGAAAGTATTGCATAACGGGCGGACGACGATGGTCGCTGTTTGTGATTTCCACGATGCCGACGGCCGTTATTTGGCACACGGTAAAGGTACGTTTTTTGTGACCGGCCCGTATGTTTGTCGGGAAGGGAGTATTGCCGATGACTAATGTGCATGCTCCTGCGCATAATGATGACTGGAAGCGGCGTGTCCAGAATATTTATGAAGGCGTCTACAAAAAGGTGCCTTACTTTAAGAACTTTCCTTGTGAAATTCTGGATATCGATGAAGGCTGGGTGCGTTTGGGATTTAATATAACCCATAATTTGTGCAACTATCGGGGAATCGCTTCGGGCGGCGTGTTGGCGGCTTTTTGTGATACGTTGATGGGGATGGCCAGTCGTACGCTGGGGTACCAGGTCACGACACTGGAAATCAACATGAACTATGTTCGCAGCGTCAAGGACGGTTCAAAAATAGTCGGCGTCGGCCAGGTAGTACATCATGGCGGTCAGACAATCGTTGCCGAATGTGAGTTTTTTGACGAAGATGGCGAAATTATTGTCAAGGGCCGCTCATCTTTCTACATTTTAAAGAAAATGTAATTACGTAACGGAAGGTTGGAATCAAGGATGGACTTTGCTTTTAACGACGAACAAAAGGAAATTATCAGGGTAGTTCGCGATTTGGTGGAAAAAGAGATTGTTCCCTATGCGGCCGAAATGGATGAGAAGGAAAAACTGCACGACGGCTTGCTGGATAAGCTCGCCGCGCAAGGTTTGCTGGGAGTAGCGATTCCTGAAGAATTCGGCGGTGCCGGACTTGATGCCGTTACCATTGCCGCGATTTACGAGGAACTGGGGAAAGGTTGTGCCGGTGTGGCGACGACCGTTGCCGCCAATGCATTGGCGTCGTATCCGGTTATTATCGCCGGTAATGATGATCAGAAGAAACGATATTTCGATATTATCAACGAAGATAATCTGGCGGCGTTTGCCCTGACCGAACCGGGGACTGGTTCCGACGCCGGATCCGTATCGACACAGGCTGTCAAGACAAAGGACGGCAAAGGATATGTTTTGAACGGAACGAAGTGTTTTATTACTAATGGCGCCTTGGCGGAGGTTTTTGTCGTTTTTGCCAATACGCGCAAAGGCGGCGGTATTCGCGGCTTGACAGCCTTTATCGTTCGCAAGGGCACGCCCGGTTTTACTGTCGGTAAAGCGGAAAATAAGATGGGGATCCGCGCTTCGAATACGACGGAGCTGATTTTCCAGGATTGCTTTGTGCCGTTGGAAGATCGTCTGGGCCGTGAAGGGCAGGGATTCCGTATTGCCATGAATACGCTGGATGCGGCTCGTCCTTTTGTCGGCTCTGTGTCTGTCGGAATTGCTGAAGCGGCTTTTCGCGCCTGTAGTGAATATGCTAAGGTGCGTGTTCAGTTCGGCAAACCTATTGCGTCCTTTGAAATGGTACAGGCGATGATTGCCGATATGGCGATGAAGGTGGAAGGCGCCCGTCTTCTTGTGCAGCGTGCCTGCTGGATGAAAGATCAGGGGCTGGACTTCAGCCGTGAAGCGGCTATCGCCAAATGCAATGCTTCCGATGTGGCTATGGAAGTGACGACCAATGCCGTTCAGGTCATGGGCGGCTACGGATATATGAAAGAATATCCTGTCGAAAAATATATGCGTGACGCCAAGATCATGCAGATCTATGAAGGCACGAATCAGATTCAGCGATTAGTTATAGCGAATAAGACCTTATACTGATAAAAGAGACAATGTAAATTGACGATGAAGAAGAGAGCATAGCGTTATCTTCGCTTACAGGGAACGGCTGCTTCCTATTGAGAGGGCCGCAGTGAAGAGCATATGCGTTCACTTCCGAGTTTCTTGCTGAACGGAGTAGGCAAGGCGGGAGTTCCCGTTACAGAATACTGGAGAAGTAATTAGGGTGGTACCGCGAGACGAGACTTTCGCCCCTTTAGGGGTGAAAGTCTGTTTTTTTTGAGGAGGGCATATCATGATCAATGAACAGATCGAAGCAATTAAGAGTGCAGTAGCGGAACAATTGGCAAAAACGACGACGCTGCAGGACGTACAGGATATCCGCGTCCGGTATCTGGGGAAAAAGGGGGAATTGACGTCAATTATGAAAGAATTGAAGACGTTGTCTCCGGAAGAGCGTCCGAAAGTCGGTCAACTTGTCAATACGGCGCGGGGACTGATCGAAGAAGAATTGAGAAAAAAGACGGAAGAAGTAAAAGAGAAGGCCTTGGCTGAACGGCTTCGTTCTGAAAAAATCGATATTACCTTGCCCGGCAGAAGACCGGTTATGGGGCATGAGCACCCGCTGCACAGCACGAAGCGGCTGATGGAAAAGGCATTTTTGCAGATGGGCTTTTCCATTGTCGAAGGACCGGAAATCGAAGACGACTATTATAATTTCCAATGTCTGAATTTCCCTGACGACCATCCGGCTCGCGATATGCAGGACTCCATGTACATTACGGATAAAATTCTGTTGCGTACGCACACGTCGCCGATGCAGGCGCGTACTTTGCAGGCACATCGGCCGAATGAGCCTGTCAAGGTAATCGTGCCCGGCAAGGTCTATCGCTGGGACTACGATGCAACGCATTCACCCGTCTTTCATCAGATGGAAGGATTGATCGTCGATGAAAATATACGCTTTTCCGATCTGAAGGGAATGCTGGAAGTATTTTTTGCGTGAAATTTTCGGGTCCCAGACGAAAGTCCGTTTCCGCGCCAGTTTTTTCCCTTTTACGGAACCGAGTGCCGAAGTGGATATTTCCTGTGTCATGTGCGGCGGCAAAGGTTGTCGCGTCTGCTCACACACCGGTTGGCTGGAAATACTCGGCTGCGGCATGGTCCATCCCAATGTTCTCCGCCTTAACGGGTATGACCCTGAAAAAGTCACGGGGTTTGCCTTCGGGATGGGTGTCGAACGTATCGCCATGCTGAAGTACGGGATTGACGACTTGCGATTGTTCTACGAAGATGATATGCGGTTCTTAAACCAGTTCTAGGAGGTATACACGATGAAAAGTTCTTTACAATGGATGCAGGATTATGTCGCTGTCGATATGGAAAGAGACCCGCAGGAATTTGCCGACGTTCTTACGATGGCCGGCATTCCTGTGGAACAGGTGGAATATTGGGGCAATGATATCCAGCATGTTTATACCGGCAAAATCCTCAACATCGTCAACCATCCTAATGCCGATAAATTGGTCATTTGTACGCTCGATCTGGGAGATCGCAGATTGACGATCGTTACAGGCGCTAAAAATGTCCGTGAAGGGCAGATCGTCCCTGTTGCCGTGCATGGAGCCAAATTGCCCGGCGGCGTTACGATCAAGAAGTCGAAGTTGCGCGGAGAAGTATCGGAAGGCATGCTCTGTTCCGCTCATGAGCTGGGACTGGAGGACGGTTTGCTGCTTCCGGAGGAGCGGGAAGGAATTTGGATTTTACCGCAAGATACGCCGATCGGTGTCGATGCTCTCGACTATTTGCAGTTACGGGATACCGTTTATGAATATGAGCTGACGCCGAATCGCGCCGATTGTTTCAGTATGATCGGATTGAGCCGTGAATTTGCGGTGCTCAGTCAACAGAAAGCGATGTTTCCGGAAATTACCGTTGCGGAGAGTGAAGAGCCGATTAACGGCAAAGTAACCGTTTCCATTGAAGACGAGGATTTGTGCACGCGGTATGCGGCACGTCTTTTGACGCATGTCCGGGTCGGGCCTTCACCGCTTTGGATGCAGCAACGGTTACGTAAGTCCGGCGTTCGTCCGATTAACAACGTCGTCGATGTTACGAATTATGTCATGATCGAGTTGGGAATTCCGTTGCACGCTTATGACTATGATCACGTAGATGAACATCATCTTATTGCCCGCCGTGCCGCTCGGGGAGAAAGTCTGAAAACACTCGACGGAGTTGAACGGACCTTGACGGACGCTATGCTCGTCATTGCCGATCCGAAAAAAGCCTGCTGCGTAGCCGGTGTTATGGGGGGAATTAATTCGGAAGTTACGGAAGATACGCGGACGGTCATCTTGGAATGCGCTTCCTTCAAAGGCTCCAGTATCCGCAAGACCGGTCGTGCCCTTGGGCTTCGTTCGGAAGCGTCGGCTCGTTTCGAACGCGGTCTCGATGCCGAAGGCTGCCTGCGTTCGCTGGACAGAGCCGCGCAGCTTTTGCAGCAAATGTCGGCCTGTGACGTAGCGCAGGGGATCGTCGATATATATCCGCAGCCGCAAAAGGTGCAGCACATCAAATTTACGGCGGCGGCAGTAAATCGGTTCTTGGGAACCGAAATTCCTGCCGAACGAATGATTGCGATCTTGCAGACATTGGGCTTCGGCATCGCACAGGACGGCGCCGTTTTGACGGCTGTTGTGCCGTCCTGGCGGGGTGATTGTACGGAGATGCCCGACATAGCCGAAGAGGTAGCTCGTATTTTCGGTTATGAAAATATTCCGTCCACACGTCCTCTGAGTAATGTGTCGGAAGGGCAGGAAGGCTATCGGCACTGCATTTGCGAAAAAATATCATCGATTCTGAGCGGCAGCGGGTTAAATGAAACGGTGACCTTCAGTTTTATGAACAGCGATTCGCTTCGAAAATTACAATTTCCGGAAAATAGATCCGCTCTATCGAGCCGTTCCTATTCTGAATCCGATTACAGAAGAATTTCCGTTGATGCGTACGACGCTGATTCCGTCGTTGATGGATGTGCTTGTCCGTAATCAGGCGGTAAAAAACCAATCGGTCGGAATTTATGAAATAGCGGCAGTCTATACACCCAAGCAGCTTCCCGTTACGGAATTGCCGCGTGAGTCAATGCATGTTGCCGGCCTTCTGTATGGGCAGCGGCGCGGCGCGGCTTGGCCTGATCAGGCGGTAGATTATGATTTTTATGACCTCAAGGGACTGGTCGAAGCCGTTCTTAGCGGTCTGGAAATCGAAGCGGAGTTGGAAACTTCCGATTTTGCGCCGCTCCATCCGGGCAAGGCTGCCAGATTTGTTAAAGACGGCAAGATTCTTTGCCAATTTGGCGAGCTTCATCCTTCTGCTATCGACGGTTATGACATTGAAGGCCCTGTCTATATTTTTGAAATGGACGTCGAGGCGTTATTGCCACACGTCAACTTTGTCCCTGCATACCATAAGGTTGCCAGATTTCCGGCAATCAGCCGTGATTTAGCCTTTTTGGCGCCGTTGGAAATCGACAATGCCCGGATTTTGGGGATTATCCGAGAATATGGCGGAATTTATTTGGGAGATGTCCGTCTGTTTGATTTATATCAGGGAAAACAGGTTCCTGAAGGATTTAAGAGTTTGGCTTATTCTCTGGTGTTCCGATCCGGCGAGGGTACCTTGGCTGATGGCGATATTCAGTCTTCGATTGACAGTATCTTGAAAAAGCTTAAAGATACGCTTCATTGCGAATTGCGATAAAACTTGGATTTGTTAGCCTATAGAGGAGAGTCTTTTTTGTAGCACGTGAAAGCATGACACGAAGAAGACTCTCTTTTGCTGTCGTGTAACATGCGATATGTATGGTAATTCTACAAAAATCGGCAAAAAAATTAAATAATACCATTGAAATTTTTCCTCAAAAGTTTTATCATTATGTAGTAAGGTCTTGGGGATGTAGCTCAGTTGGGAGAGCGTACGGTTCGCATCCGTGAGGTCGAGAGTTCAAGCCTCTTCATCTCCACCAATAAAAGGGCGCCACAGATGTGGCGGCCCTTTTCTGCTTTTCTTTACCAAAAAGCCTGCAACGGTACGGAGGTATTCACTCGTGCCGTTGCAGGCTTTCTTGTACTTTTCTTTCTTTATCATTGACAATACGGCCAATTTCACTGTGATGAATTCCTTCATCAGGCCGTCAAAAAGACCGCAGTTCCGGCGGAACGAACGGAGGTTGTGCGGTACAGGTAGGCCGGCAAGCCGATTTGGTCGGCGCTCCATTTTTGAAGAAAACGGGTCCATTCCGTGGGAATAAAGATGGCAACATACTTCGGTCGCTTTGTTTTCCTGTCATGATCAGCTTGAAATCTTCTTCTTTCCCTGCTTCGCACGGCCGACTGGCATGATGGGTACGGAAGAACTTAATCACAAGGGCGCCTTCTTTGCACCGGATCTGATTAGCGCTTAAAGCATAACGCAAAGACGTTTCTCTTTTTATTGCCGGTGTAACATCCGTATTGTAATCCTGCAACTTCATGATGAGTCGCCATAAAAAGCACTTGATTTTTATCGATAAATGGTGTAACATAACGTATGTGCCTTAAAAGTGCATGCGTACGGACCATTAGCTCAGCTGGCAGAGCACCTGACTCTTAATCAGGGTGTCCAGGGTTCGATCCCCTGATGGTCCACCAATTTTATATCATGTGGCCCTGTAACCATCGTGTTACAGGGCTTTTTTTATTGAAGAACTTTGTGGCGGCGATGCAGGATATTCGAAAATATGGCATCCTTTTCATCAATTATCGTTCTTTTGCAGACTGCTGATATGGCCTTGTTTGAGGCTGAAAGGGGAAGACCGGGTGCCTGATTATTTAACGTTATCAGGGTCGGCAGTCCAACTACATCGAGGAGCAGGGGCGATGTAGTGAAGAGAGCGGCCGGTCGGGAGAGGGAAGTCAGGAATGATGAAACGATGCGCCTGCGGCTTGAATTTACAGTGGTAGAGCTAAGGCAAAGAAACAGATCGTCTTTTTATCGTTCCACGTTTTTCAGCGTAATCACGATGGATGGGAAAGAGACGCGTTTTCTGAAAAGCGGGAAGATAGCCGAAATGGCAGAAGAATAGATAATGTGATTTCATTAACATACTATATATATAAAGAAAAATGGATAATTTACATTAAATAATAAAAACATATCTTTTATAATACAAATAATATACTGAATTATAGGTTAATTTCAATATCATTAATTCAGGTTGTTTTTTTGAGGCTGTTGAACAAATTATTTGAAAATACTATTTTAAAATACTGGATTAGAAGTAAAAAATGGCTTAATAAAGGAGAATTTCGTATTCTTGCGAATATGCAAAAAAGTTGATGATGCATTTTTTCTTATGCCAATATCGGATAGTATTGTTATAAAATTCACGTGTGTTCTTGGAAGAGACAAAGCGATGATCATACTCAAAAATTTTTTATGATTAATCGAAAAATATACTTTTAATATATGAAAAATATGTAAAATATGCAAAAAATAAGCGTGAAAAAGAAAAATAAAACGGAAAACTATACAAAAATATGAATCCGTTGACAATGAACATATGTTAGGAGTATAGTAAACATGCAAAAAGATGAATGACTATTTTCTTCATATAGAAAATAGTGCAACATCTTAGCGACCGGTCAATTTTAGGGAGGAAATCGTTATGAGTGAAGATTGTGTAAGTTTGAAAATGGTGCAGGAGGCACAGGCGCGCTTAGCCGGCGTAGCACAGAAAACAGGATTGTCTTTTTCAAATTCTGTGAGCAAAGTAGCTGAGTGCAAGGTTTTCCTGAAGTTGGAAAACCTGCAGCGGACAGGGTCGTTTAAGCTTCGCGGCGCATACAATAAAGTTGCTTCATTGACACCGGAAGAACGTGAAAAGGGGGTAATTGCGGCTTCAGCCGGGAATCATGCGCAAGGCGTGGCGTTAGCGGCCAGTGAATACGGCTGTCAGTCGATTATTTGCATGCCGAAACATGCGCCTCTTACGAAGGTGGCGGCAACGCGCGGCTATGGCGCGACAGTCGTTTTACACGGTGATTTTTTTGATGAAGCGGCTGCCAAGGCGGAGGAACTGACCAAAGAGCATGGCTATACCTTTGTTCATCCCTTCAATGATCCGTTGGTTATTGCCGGACAAGGGACTATTTCTTTGGAAATCCTTGAACAACTGCCTGATGTCGATGCAATCATTGCTCCTATCGGCGGCGGCGGACTGATTGCCGGCTTGGCCGTAGCGGCGAAAAGTGTCAATCCGAAAATCAAGATCATCGGCGTGCAGACGGCGCATATGCCTTCAATGAAGACGTCTCTGGAAGAGGGCAAAATTACGACCGTAAACGGCAAACCGAGTTTGGCTGACGGCATTACGGTAAAGACGCCAGGCTGTAATACATACGAAATCTGCAAAAAATATGTCGATGACATCGTTACCGTTGATGAAACGGAAATTGCCAGCGCGATTCTTTGGCTTATCGAACGTGTTAAAACGGTGGCTGAAGGTGCCGGCGCCGTTCCTGTGGCGGCGTTGATGAATGGTAAGATATCGGGGCTTCATAACAAAAAAGTCGCTGCTCTTGTCAGCGGCGGCAACATTGATGTCAACAATATGACGCGTGTTATCAACAGCGGATTGCTTCGCTCATGGCGCAAGGTGTTCTTTGAAACCGTCGTTCCCGATCGTCCCGGCGTATTGGTTAAGCTCTTGTCTATTATCGCGGAATCCAACGCCAACGTGCTTTCTATCACCCATGAACGGAGCCAGCATAATATCGGCATCGGTCAGACTGCCGTCTCCTTTGAGCTGGAAACGGCCAACGAAAAGCATGTGGAACATTTGGTGGCGGAATTACGGGCTCAACATTATCATGTTACGTTAAAATAACTGTTCAGGAGGATTTTTAAATGGAATCTGAAAAAATGCAGCGCGGTCTCAAGCCGAGACACGTGGAAATGATTGCTTTAGGCGGGACAATCGGTGTAGGTTTGTTCATGGGATCTGCCAGTACGATCATGATGGCCGGTCCTTCCGTATTGCTTTGTTATGCCTTAACCGGCGTCGTCATGTTTTTCATCATGCGCATTATGGGCGAAATGTTGTATCAGGAACCGGTTACCGGCTCTTTTGCAACGTACGCACACAAATATATCAGTCCTTATGCAGGTTATCTGACGGCTTGGGTTTATTGGTTCATGTGGGTTGCTATCGGCCTTTCGGAAGTGACGGCTGTCGGCATTTACGTTAAGTATTGGTTCCCCTTACTGCCGCAATGGATTGCGGCATTTGGCGGCATGGTCGTCGTAGCTGTTGCCAATATGGCTGCCGTTAAATATTATGGTGAATTTGAATTTTGGTTTGCGCTGATTAAGGTTGTGACGATTATCGTTATGCTTTTCGTCGGCGCCGCTGTTATTCTCTTCGGCTTCGGCAATAACGGCGTTCCCGTCGGTATTTCCAATCTTTGGACGAACGGCGGTTTCATGCCGAACGGCTTCGGCGGCATGTTGGCTGCCATGTGTGTCGTTGCCGCTGCCTTCCAAGGCGTCGAACTTGTCGGCATAACGGCAGGGGAAGCGCAGGATCCGAAGAATACGTTGAAGAAAGCTACGAAAAATATCGTCTGGCGTATTCTGATCTTCTACATCGGTTCGATTTTCATCATCCTTTCCATTTATCCTTGGAATCAGGTAAGCCTTATCGGCAGTCCCTTTGTTATGACCTTTGCTAAGGTCGGGATTTCCTTGGCGGCCGGCATCATCAATTTCGTCGTACTGACTGCGGCTCTTTCCGGTTGCAACAGCGGTCTTTACAGCTCCGGCCGCATGTTATACACGCTGGCTCAGAACGGCCAGGCTCCGGCTATTTTCAAACGCTTGTCTGCTTCCGGCGTACCGCGCATCGGCATCGGCATTACGATTGCGCTCCTGATTGTCGGCGTCACCCTGAACTACATGATTCCCGATTCGAAATTGTTTATTTACCTTTATAGCGCTTCCGTTTTCCCTGGCATGATCGCTTGGTTCGTGTTGGCTTATGCACAGAAGAACTTCCGCAAATATTGGGGTGAAGAAGTGATGGCGAAACATGATTTCAAGTCGCCTTTGTATCCCTATGCCAACTGGTTCTGCATTGCGTTCCTGGGCTTAGTCACTGTCGGCATGTGGTTCAACACCGATACGAGAATGTCTCTGATTTCTTCTTGGGCATTTATTGTGGCTATTACGGTGATCTATTATATCTGCGGCCTGAATAAGAAAAAATACGACAGAGACGGAAAACTTGTGGAATAAATGACGCAATAGCGTAAAATAAGTTGTATAATATAATCAATAAATT
Organism: Megasphaera vaginalis (ex Srinivasan et al. 2021); assembly: GCF_000478965.1. Classification (NCBI taxonomy): domain Bacteria; kingdom Bacillati; phylum Bacillota; class Negativicutes; order Veillonellales; family Veillonellaceae; genus Megasphaera; species Megasphaera vaginalis (ex Srinivasan et al. 2021). The sequence continues at coordinate 153,543 of NZ_AWXA01000008.1, read as the reverse complement.
ATAAAGGAGAGTGTTTTCTTATGGCAGTAGATGTAATTAAAACGGAAAAAGCACCGGGCGCGGTAGGTCCCTATTCACAGGCGATTAAAGCAGGCGATTTCCTGTTTGCTTCCGGTCAGGTCGCTCTTGACCCGGCAAAAGGAAAGCTTGTCGGCGGCGGCGTCGTTGATCAGGCGGAACAGTGCATGAAAAATGTCGGCGCGTTACTGGAAGCGGCAGGGCTTTCTTTCGATCATGTCGTCAAGACGACGGTGTATTTGACAAATATCGAGTATTTTGGAGCCGTTAATGAAGTGTACGGTAAATATTTCCAAAAGACATTGCCCGCTCGTTCCTGCGTCGCTATTGCCAATTTACCGAAGGGCGCCAGCGTGGAAGTAGAAGTTATTGCCTATTGCGGCAAATAAGCGATATTGCGCGACAGTTTCCGATGATTCGGAGACTGTCGTTTTTTATTTGCGTCTCCCGGCGTAGTTACTTATAATAAAAGTAGTTAGTCGATACGATTTTTGTCATTTACGGCGGCAGCGAATTTTTTGCCGGGATCAGTCGCGTTTGGTTGCCTGTGTTTTGAAAAGAGCAATTGGCAGATGCAGGTACTGTACACCATTGATGAAAATATTTCCAGTTGAAAGAAGTGTGTAGAATGACTGCTGTCTTCGGGTTTGCAACGGTAATTATTTCCGTCGTTTTTATTTTGCGGCGTATCATGGGACCGATACCCGCTTTTATTCTTGTTCCTGCCGTTATTTCGTTGACTGCCGGTTACGGTTGGCAGACCGGTGACTTCATATTGAAGGGCATGCGGGCTGTGGCGCCTATCGGTATTATGTTCATTTTTGCCACACTGTTTTTTGGCGTTATCATCAGTGCAGGTACGCTGCGGCCTATTGTTCACTTCATTTTTCATGCAGTCGGTCATGACCCGGTACGGATTTGTATCGGTACGGGGATTCTGGCGCTTTTGGCGGAAATGAGCGCCAGCGGCGTCGTTACGGTTATGGCCGTCATTCCGGCGATGCTGCCGCTCTTTGACGGGTTGGGTATGCGCCGGACGACGTTGGCTACGGTGTTATCCCTGAGCGCCGGTTTTCAATGTACGCAGCCCTGGGGATCGACGGCGCAACGTTGCATGGTGGCGTTGAATCTGACGTCGCACGAATTATGGGTACCGATCATTATTCCCCTTGCTGTCGGACTGCTCAGTATTTTTTGTATTGACTGTTATCTCGGACGTTGTGAGCGCAAGCGGATCGGTCTTGCCAGACTGGCTGAACCGATTCAGTTGAAGCCGACGGTAGATGAAATCAAAATGGCTGAGTACGAACGTCCGAAACTTGCAAAATTCAATATGCTGCTCGTTGTCGTTACGATCGGTGTTTTGATCTCCGGCATGGTCCACGCGGCCGTTGTTTTCATGATTTCGCTGGCAATTGCGCTGGTCGTCAACTATCCTCGGGTGACGGAGCAGAAGTTCATGCTGGCCTATCATTCGCATAGCGCCTTGACGATGGCCGGTATCGTCTTTGCCACAGGATCTCTCGTCGGGGTCATGAACTGTACGGGAATGATTCAGGCCATGGCCGAGGCCTTGGTCATGATTATTCCGGTTGTTCTGGGGCCGCATATGGCGGTTATCGTCGGCGTTTTTGCCATGCCGGCGACACTTCTCTTTGACCCGTCGTCATTTTATTTCGGTGTGTTGCCCGTTCTTGCTGAAGCCGGTACGACATATGGCATTATGCCTGTCGAAATGGCACGGGCCGCCTTTTTCGGACAAATGAATATGGGATTTCCCGTCAGCCCTCTTACGGGCACTACGTTCATGCTGGTGGCGATGGCCAAACTCGATTTGGCAGAGCATCAGCGCAGGACCATTCCCTGGGCTTTTGCCGTCACGATCATCATGCTCGTTACCGCACTTGTTTGCGGTGTTGTACCGGCATGAGTCCGTCTTTGCAAAACGTCGTAAGCATAAAGAAATATAGGAAATACGTATTTTACATAGGTGACAATATTTCGTATACTTAAAGACAGAGGAGCGTGCTTCTCTGTCTTTTGTCAAACCGTCAATTTATCGAATAAAGGAAGGTGTATTGAGATGATCTTTGAAGAAACGTTTACCCTTCATAACGGTGTGAAAATTCCAAAATTGGCTTTGGGAACATGGCTTGTCGCCGATGAAGACGCCGGTGCTGCCGTAGCGGCTGCCTTGCAGATCGGTTATCGCCATGTCGATACGGCACAGGCTTATCGGAATGAAGCCGGCGTCGGTGACGGAATACGTAAGTCCGGCGTGAAGCGGGAAGATGTTTTTGTGACTTCCAAAGTTGCTGCTGAACGAAAGGAGTATGCCAATGCCGCAGCGTCTATCGACAGATCGCTGAAAAAAATGGGATTGGACTACTTAGACTTGATGATTATCCACAGCCCACAGCCGTGGAAAGCTGTCAACCAATCTGACGATCGGTATTTCGAAGGAAATCTGGCGGCCTGGAAGGCCTTGGAAGACGCTTATAAAGCAGGTAAGGTTAGAGCTATCGGCGTTTCCAATTTTCTGGAAATTGATTTGGAGAACATTAGCACTCATGGCGAGATAAAACCGATGGTCAATCAAATATTGGCTCATATCGGCAATACGCCGTTCGCGCTTATCGATTACTGCCAACATAGAGACATCGTCGTTGAAGCGTATTCGCCGATTGCTCACGGCATGGCCCTGCAGGCGGAAGAAATTACTGCCATGGCTGAAAAATACGGCGTTTCGGCGTCGCAGCTGTGTATCCGTTATGATTTGCAGCTCGGTATGGTGGTTTTGCCGAAAACTGTAAATCCTGAACATATGAAGAGCAATGGAGCCGTCGATTTCGTTATTTCGGCTGAAGATATGGAACGGCTGAAACACGTCAGTCCTTTGAAAGATTACGGAAAGGATAGTTTTTTTCCTGTATTTGGCGGCAAGATGTAAGATCGGTGACGGCGGCTTTCAGCCGCCGTTTTATTTTACTGTCAGACGATTTTTTGCGCGGTGAGGGAATACCGACCTGGCAGATGATCGTTTTCGATTGGGCAGAGAAGCATTCCGGACCGGCGTCATAACATCTGTATGTACGTCGCCGTTTCGTTTGCATAGAAAGGCAGGGAGAATTTGCCAATCTTGATACCGGGATGCTATAATCAGTCTATCAATCGGTAAAGGGGTCGTAAGCGTGGATGTGTATATACAAGGGTTGACGATGGGACTGGCTTATGTGGCGCCCATCGGCTTGCAGAACCTCTTTGTCATTAACAGCGCTTTGTCTTTATCGACAGGCCGTGCCTTGCTTACGGCATGGATCGTCACCTTTTTTGATGTTACGCTGGCTTTGGCTTGCTTTTTCGGCATCGGCTTTATTATGGAAGCATATGAATGGCTCCAGGCCGCGGTTCTGCTTGGCGGCAGTCTGGTTATCATTTACCTTGCCGTCGGTCTGATTCGCGCGGGAGAAAAAACGGTTCTCCATGAAAAAAGCCGCTTTACGCTGCGCCGGACCGTTATTACGGCTTGTGTCGTGACCTGGTTCAATCCGCAGGCGATTATTGACGGGACCATGATGCTGGGGGCTTTTCAGGCGTCACTGCCGCCGGAATCCGGCGTTTTTTTTATTAGCGGCGTTGTTTCGGCTTCTTGTCTTTGGTTTTCCTCCATTACGTTGATTGTTTCCCGTATCGGCAATATTCTGACCGGCAAGGTATTACAGTGGATCAATCGTCTTTGCGGCGTCGTTATTCTCATCTACGGTCTTATTCTGTTGCGTCATTTCATCACTTTGGCTTCTATCTTTTAATTGTTTTACGGTAAAACAGCGGAGGAAGGCATTTCGCAATAGACGGCAAAAGAGGAGCAAGGATTGTGTATTTTTTTATCGGCGCAGTTATTATTTAGGAGGAAGATAAATTGGAAACGAACGTGTTAGTGGCTTATTTTTCTTGTACAAATGTGACCAGAAAGGTTGTCGCAGATCTGGCTGCTATAACGAAGGGGGATCTCTTTGCGATTACGCCGCAAGATGCGTATACGAAGGAAGACTTGGACTGGCAGAATAAAAACAGCAGAACGTCGAAAGAAAAAGAGGATCCTTCTTTTCGCCCTGCGATTGCCAACAGCGTGGCGCATATGGAAAAATACGATACGATTTACTTGGGCTTTCCCATCTGGTGGTACAAGGCGCCGAATATTATCCTGACTTTTTTGGAAAGTTATGACTTTTCAGGGAAAACGATCATTCCCTTCTGCACCTCAGGAGAGAGCGATTTCGGCAGTACCGTTTCTTTGTTGAAAAAAGTCTGTTCCGAAACGGCCGTCTGGAAAACCGGAAGAGTATGCAACGGTCATCCGTCGCGGGAATTGCTGACGAGATGGGTGCATAAATTATGATGCATACAACGGCGTGACGCTTACTGAGATCGATATTTTACGGTTATTGCAATCTACCGTTGGAGCGGCGGAACGACTAGGTGGGATATCCTTAGGTGAAAACAGGAATTGGCGGTATAACGGTTCAAAAGGGATGTTCGAATATGGCTGTGAGAGAAGGCCGTGCGGTGCGTGTCAAGGCAGCGTGAAAAGACGATAAAACGATGCTCGTTACCATCGCCTGGCGAAAGCGTGAAAATCAGGACGAAGGTGCGCCAGGTGGCGAACGTTGCCACCTGTAGTAAATCATGGTAAAAATGGCGGGAGGTGTGCGCGTGGAAACGGAAATTTATCTGGCAGGAGGGTGCTTCTGGGGCCTTGAGGCGTTGTTGCAGAAGGCGCCTTGCGTGGTGTCGACGGAAGTCGGCTATGCCAACAGTCGGCGTCCGCAGCCGACGTATGAACAAGTCTGTACCGGTGCGACGGGAGCGGCGGAAACGGTGAAGGTTGTTCATGACGGTACTGTCACGGGGTTAAAACGGATCTTGACGGTGTTTTTTGAAGCCATCGACCCGACATCGTTGAATCGGCAGGGCTTCGATGTGGGAACGCAATATCGGACAGGTATCTACTATCTTGACGAAGAGAGCAGGCACATCGCCGAAGCGGTTTTGGCGGAAGAATCCAGAAAATATGATCGGCCTGTTGTAACGGAAATCATGGCGTTGGAGAATTTTTATTGCGCTGAAGCATATCATCAAGATTATTTGAAGAAGAATCCCGGCGGGTATTGTCACCTTGACCTGAGCAAATGGGATTTTACGAAAGAATAAACGGTCTTCCCGCCTTGCGGCCAGCTGTTCGATTGCAATCAATGAAAGTTGTCGAAAATGCGGCTTGCATCATGGGACTGTTGACTTCATCTCGCTGTCGAGATCGCAAAGACGAATCGTTGATTCCGCCATGCCGGCAAGGGCGATAAAAAATTCTTGAAATCATGGCAATTTCATGGTATTATCATTAAGTACGAATTATGCATGCGCCTATAGCTCAGGGGATAGAGCACCGGTCTCCGGAACCGGGTGCGCAGGTTCGATTCCTGCTAGGCGCACCAGCATAAAAAAGGCCTCTCGAAAATTCGAGAAGCCTTTTTTTTATGTTTGAGCCCAATTTTGAGCCCAATTGGATTTGAATTATTGGAAAAGGTACGTACATATGAAGCCTTTTCTTCTTAAAAATCATTCTTCAAGTATCGTTTGGAGCGATAATCGAATCAAGCGCAGTTACGGCAACACCTTGATTGGCCAGCGTTAAATGTGAATAGGTGTCTAAGGTCATGTCAATGCTGGCATGACCTAACCTTTCTTGAACGATTTTGGGGTTTATTCCGGCTAATAATAGTAGTGTTGCATGAGTATGCCGTAAGTCATGAAAGCGAATATGACGCATGATTTTGGCATCTTTTAAAAGTTTTTGGAATTTTCTTGAACTGTAGTGCCTTTTGTTATAGCCGCGTCCAAATAGGCCGCCTATGATCCAATCACAATTCTCATAAAGATTTCCTACATTTTCTCTGTATGAGAGTTGCATTTTTTTGTGCTGCTTTAATGCATGCACTAAGTTAGACCCGATTTGTATTTTTCGTCCGTATCCTGTTTTAGGGCTTGTTATGGATTGACCCTTTACATCTGATTTAGATCTTTGCACAGATAGAAAGGATGTGTGAACATTAAAATCACCCCATTTCAATGCCATGATTTCACCAAGACGCATTCCTGTATAAACAGCAATCATAACGCCTATGTAGAGATCGGCGGCACCCATCCAATCTCCTATGTTAGTAGAAGCTTTAGCCTTCTCTACTTGGTCTTTCGCGACATCCAAAAGTCTTTGGACTTCTAACTCTGATAGGGGATGGATTTCTTTCTTTTCTACCTTTGGAGGCATAGTAAGTTTTGCAGGATTTGAGTTAGTAAGGCCTAATTTTATCGCCATGTCAATGCAAGATGTCAAATAGCGTCTTTGATTACGCACTGTTACAGGTGCTAAACCCTGTTTTTTGCGACCACCGCTAAATAATTATTGCTGGAAAAACTGTTGTAGTGCAGTGGGATTTAGCTTGTTAAGGCGGATTCCTTTAAACGCTTTGCCAACCGGATCTAAACAACATGCATATTTTTCCAGAGTGGAAGGCCTTACTGAGTTTTTCATGTAAACATCCAGCCATATTCGGATCCAATCATCCAGCATGGGATTGATATCGGCACTTTTATTTGAGCTTTCGTAAAAACTTAGCCATTCACGACCTTTTTTTCGCGCATCGGCAGCTTTCGAGGCATAGAAAGCTTTTCTGCGAGTGTTTCCGTCTTTATCTTTGTAAGAAACTCGGTACTGGTAACGATTACTGGCAGCTAAATAACGAATAGATCCTTCGCCATTACCACGTGCCATACTTTATCCTCCTTTCCATTGAATGGCATGCAAATTTTATTCTCTTTGTTCATGTTGTTTCAGCGTTTCTACATAGGTCATCTGATTGTCAGGATCAAACCAATACTTAGCATCTCCCTTATAAAGGCTATGGATCATACTGACCTGTGTATGTAGCCCCTGTAATTCGTTCTTCATTTTGTAGTTTAGGGAAAGTTGGAATAAAAGCAATATGGTGAGAATAGCGACGACAAGCTTTTTCCCAAAACTCCAAAACCTAAGCTTTTCACGACCATACGTAAGTAGCACTTCCAAACGAGTTGCAGTTACATCTAAGCGTTCGCATAGGCCTTTGCTATAAGTTCTTCCTGCATCATCAAGGTGTGAAAAAAGTTCTTCCAACGTCTTTTTTGTGCGGGCATCCGCAGCGTCTGCAGAGTTAGCGATTCTTTCTTCCAGTGTTTTTAATGCCTCAATCACAGGTGCGATTTGTCTTTCGTTTTTTTCATCGGATTGACGTATGATTGCTTTCAATGAGCGCATTAATTTATTTTGCTCAACCATCGTGTTACAAATCTCTGCGCCAAAATGGAGAGAGTCCGTTTTTAATTGTAGATTTTTGTTTCTTAAGGAATATAGGCGTTCAGCTATTTCTTCATCTTCAGATATGGTTTGTTCAGGCGGCATTACATTCTTTTTTGCGCTTGATGACGAACCGCCTAATCCAATTCCGCGACGATTTCGCTTGCGGATAATCTCTAATTTTTTTTCGTTGTTGTTTTCATTGTTGTTATTGTCCATTAAGTTCATATGTCATTACCTCCCAAGCTCTATAGAGCGATTTCTTTTCAAAATTTTTATAGGTTGCTTTTCTAAAGATTTAGAACGACTAAGTGCTAAATCTTCATCGGTTGACTGCTCAACATGTTTGTCTTTGTTTGCTTTAAATGCTTTTTCCATAGATTCTTTCGATTCTAATTGCTTTAATGTAAAGGTCTTCGCTAGATTTGCACTTCGCACTTTGCGCGATGGATTATCCATATAACAAAAAGTGACATGTTTACGATTATCATCCCATTTGCACAACACTCCTTTTTCGTTGCAGTTCAAAATAAAATCCATTTTACTGTCAGCCGCATTTAGAGATTCATATACACGTTTTGCTATGTCAGCCTTTCAAGATTTACCTTGCTCGATTAATTTGTACTCTACGATATTGTGTGTAATCACCTGACCTTCCTTTTGACTGCGTTTTCCTACTTCCAACGTATTATCAAGCTCTAAACTGTGGCATATATTTTGCACTTTGTTCATGATTTCATGCATCCCTTTACGCCCGGCTATTTGGAGCTTTTTGCCTGTTTCTAAATTAACTGAATTTACAATCATGTGTACGTGCAGATGATCCGTATCATTGTGCATTCCCAACCAAATTTGATGATTAGGGAAGGTTCCTTTTGCGACCTCAATGGCCTTATCAAATAACTCTTTTTTGGTAAAACGTTTTTCTTCTTCCGGAGAATATGCCAATACCATGTGATGCGCTTCACGGCCTCCGGATTTATGATGGATATCACGGATATAGGCAAAGTCTTCAATGGCATCTTGATAGTACGGGCTGCATTCTATACCTTCAGAAAATAAGACGCGGGGCCGGGTGCTATCTTTTTCATATTGAACATACTTTATAGATCCGCTTGCGCTACCGGATCCTTTGCCTGCGCTAATAGCTGCCATAAGCTTTTCAACTCCTGCTCATATTCGGCACTTAGAATAGGGTTTGAGTAATTGTGCTTAATCATCCAGTGGCGAATTGTATTGTAGTGTCTTTGCAGACCCAATAGCGGTCGCAATATGGCTTGCGTATCCATTTCATTGATAATTATTTTGCCGTTTAAAATGGCGTAGATAACGAATGTGGAAACGTTCATTCCGGCGATACAAGCCAACTCATTTATGATTAGCCATTCTTCCTCTGTAAGTCGTATATAGAGCCGGTGCGTTTTCTTCGGTTTGCTCATTTTGATTTGCTTCAAGGGGTGCAGGGGACTCCCTGCCCGTCGGAGACGAACCAAGCTGCTTTACGTACAATACGTGTATTGTACGTACAAATAGTATGGTTCGTACCGTAGAAGCTAGACCTCCTTTCCATTTGAAAGTTGGGCGAATAACTTTTCCAGCTCGGGAATAGTTGTTAGCCCATACTTGTTTTCTAAAAACTCGCCAATCTTGCTTCTACGGGCTTGGATTCTTTCTTGCAAGGTTTGAAGGATTTACTGACGATTGGGAACAGCGTAAGTTGGGAGAAATAGGCTCGATTTCAATGTGCCGCCGTATTTTCAAGGAACAGACATCAGAAGTTGGAGATATACCTTTTTATAAGATTGGAACATTTGGTGCCGAACCTGATGCCTTTATTCCCAGAGGGCTTTTTGAAGAATACAAATCTAAATATCCTTATCCGCAAAAGGGTGATATTTTGATTTCAGCATCGGGCAGTATCGGCAGAACCGTTGTATTTACTGGAAATAATGAGTATTTTCAGGATTCAAATATCGTGTGGCTCAAGCACGATGAAAGGCTCTCAAACCAATTTTTGAAGTGTTTTTACTCAGTGGTAAAGTGGGATGGAATTGAGGGCAGCACCATAAAAAGGCTGTATAACGATAATATTCTTAACACAGTCATTTGTATGCCATCTGTTCCTGAGCAAGAGTTCATAGGGGTATTCTTTGAAAATCTTGACTATCTTATCACCCTTCATCAGCAGAAATACGAAAAGTTTCTCGACCTAAAAAAGGCTATGCTTTACAAGCTTTTTCCCAAAGAGGGAGAAACGACTCCGGAAATACGGTTTGACGGTTTTAGTGGAGAATGGGAAAAAAGAAAGTTAGGAGAATTGGGTGAAATAATTACAGGAAGCACACCGCCAACTTCAATTAAAAACAACTATAGCAATGATGGACTAATGTGGGTTACACCAACAGATATAAAGGGAAGCGTAACTATTGACAGTGAAAGAAAACTTAGTGTGGAAGGAAAGAAAACTGCGAGGATAGTTCCCAAAGATACTATATTAGTAACTTGTATTGCTAGTATTGGTAAAAACACAATATTGGGAAGAGAAGGAAGTTTTAATCAACAAATTAACTGCATTATTCCTTATCGTGGGAAATATCATCCTTACTTTTTACTGACAGAAAGTGTATTGTGGTCAAATTATATGAAAAAGAATGCTGGATTAAGTGCAATGCAAATTGTAAATCGCTCAGAATTTTCAAAAATAATTACATTGACTCCATCTTATGAGGAACAAAAAGCAATAGGAGAATACTTTTCTAAACTTGATCAACTTATAGAACTTAACAAAGAAAAGCTTGAGAAGCTAAAAAATATTAAGTCATTGTTGCTTGATAAGATGTTCGTCTAGGAGCCGAAAAATGCTATTTAACACGGAAGCTGAATTTGAAAAAGCGGTGATTGACACTTTAGTACAATATGGCTGGAAAGACGGGGTTATTTACTATCCTACCGAAGAGGCGCTTATACAAAATTGGGCGGATATTTTATTTCAAAATAATCAGTCAAAAGATAAGCTGAATGATGTGCCTCTAACGAGAACGGAAATGGACCAAATTTTAGAGCAGATTACTGCTCTGCAAAGTCCTATGAGGCTCAATGGTTTTATTAACGGCAGGAGTGTCTCGATTAAAAGGGATAATCCTGACGATGAGCTGCATTCGGGTAAAGAAGTCAGCTTGAAAATCTATGACAGGCAAGAGATTGCCTTTGGGCAGAGCAAATATCAAATTGCTTGCCAGCCGAAGTTTAAAGCGAAATCTTCTATCTTAAATGATAGAAGAGGCGATTTGATGCTGCTTATTAACGGCATGCCAGTGATTCATTTGGAGCTGAAGAGAAGCGGTATTGAAGTTAGCCAAGCATATAACCAAATCGAAAAATACTCTCATGAGGGGATTTTTAGAGGTCTCTTTTCTCTTGTGCAGATATTTGTAGCCATGCAGCCGGAAGAAACCGTTTATTTTGCCAATCCCGGAGAAGGAAAGTTCAATCAAGACTTTTATTTTCACTGGGGAAATGATAAAAATAAACCGATTAATAATTGGGCGCACGTCATAGCGGACTTATTAAATATTCCGACGGCGCATCAGTTGATCGGGTTTTATACGGTCGCTGACAGCAGCGATGGTATTTTAAAGGTCATGAGATCCTATCAATACTATGCGGCCAAAGGCATAGCCGAGAAAGTAGCGGAAAACGATTGGTTTGAAGGGAATCAATTGGGCGGCTACATATGGCATACAACGGGATCCGGAAAGACCATGACCAGTTTTAAATCAGCGCAACTTATTGCATCTTCCAATGACGCTGATAAAGTTATCTTTCTCGTGGATAGGAAAGAGCTTGCTACGCAATCTTTAAGTGAGTATAGGGCCTTTAAAAATGATGATGAATCAGTGCAGGCTACAGAAAACACCAACGTCCTAATTAGCAAGCTAAAGAGTAATGATTACGACAATACGCTTATAGTCACATCCATTCAAAAATTATCCAATATTAGTGCGGACTCGGAAGCTTTGAATACGGCTGATGTTGAAGCTATTGCGAAAAAGCGATTGGTCATTATTGTCGACGAGTGCCACAGATCCACTTTTGGCAGAATGCTTACAACGATAAAGAAAACTTTCCGAAATGCTCTTATGTTTGGGTTTACGGGTACGCCTATTCAAGAAGTCAATATCAAGAAAGACAGCACCACATCAACGATCTTTGGAGAAGAAATTCATAGCTATACTTTAGCGGATGGTATCAGAGATGGAAACGTTCTCGGATTTGATCCGTACATGGTAAAGGTGTATCCGGACGAAGATGTTAGAGAGCAGGTCGCTTTGCATGAGGCTAAGGCGGAGTCTCTTGACGACGCTATGACGGATAAAAAGAAAACAGAAGTTTTCCTCAAATTTATGAACTCTTCTGAAGTAGGCATGTGCGGAAAACGCGTTAATAACAAATGGGTCAAGGGCATAGAAGACTATGTGCCCAATGCGCAATACGAAACGGAAGAATATCGACTGGCCGTCATTACTGATATAAAGAAGAAATGGACTTTATATAGTAATAACAATAAATTTCACGCTATTTTTGCCACCTCCAGTATTCCTGAAGCGGTTGCTTACTATAGGCTTATGAAGAATGAAATGGAAGGGCTTAATATTACCGCTATGTTTGACCCGACCATAGATAACAATGGACAAACCTCTCTGGATAAAGAGGATGGCATTGTAGAAATGCTTGAAGACTATAATGCGAAGTATGATATGTCATTTACGATTCCGACTTATGATAAATTCAGAAAGGATGTCAGCACCAGACTTGCTCATAAGGAGCCATACGAAAACATCAATAGAGATGAACAAATCGACATTTTGATTGTTGTCAATCAAATGTTGACAGGGTTTGACGCTAAAAGGGTGAACACCCTGTACCTTGACAAAGTGCTTGAATATGAAAATCTCATTCAAGCGATTTCAAGAACGAACAGGGTCTACAACAGAAAAGAGAAACCATTTGGAATTATAAAATGGTACAGAAGACCCAACACGATGGAGAGAAATCTAAACGAAGCGATTAAGGCGTATTCCGAAAATGTTCCGCAAGGTTTATTTGTGGATAAATTACCAGCTAACATCAGAAATATGAACAATGGCTTTGAAAATATAAGGGACTTGTTTGAAAACGCCGGTATTGAAAATTTTGAAAAACTGCCGGAAGATGATCGAGTCAAGGCAAAGTTTGCGAAAGAGTTCAATGCATTTTCAAGGCATCTGGATGCGGCTTTAATTCAGGGCTTTGAGTGGAGCGTTAGGGAGTATAAAGATAAGACTGAGGGCTCTACCGTTTCTGTCATCTTCACAGAAGAAGACTATTTAAAGCTTTTAGCCAGATATCATGAATTACCGAAAGCTGACCCGGGGTCCGGAACCGATGATGCTCCCTTCGATATAGATACTCGAATTATAGAGTACGATAGTGAGAAGATTGATAAAGACTATATGAACTCTCGATTTGAGAAATATACCAAGTTATTAGCGGAAGATATTTTCTCAAAAGAGGCGGAAAAGTTAAGGAAAGAACTGCATAGTTCATTTTCCATGCTTTCCCAAGAAAGACAAAAACTTGCGGGGAGCCTGCTTTACGGCATTCAGACTGGCAAGATTGATCTGGATCCAAATAAAACTTTTAACGATTATATCAATGAGATGCTTGGTAAACTTGAAAACAGAAAAATAAAAAGAGTCGTTAAAAATCTTGGTTGCTCTGAAGAGCTTTTACGAGAGCTATTCAGGAAAGGAGTTACTGAGACTAATATTTCTGAATATGGAGTCTTCGATGAATTGAAAGAAAGCTGTGATCGAGAGAAATCACGGGAATTTTTCGAGGCAGAACATGGAGAAAGCTATTCTGATAGTTATCTGTCTATGTACATAGATAAATATTTGCGGTATTTTCTTTTGCATAACGGAGAGGATCAGTTTGTTGAAATAGACCATGAAGAAGTCCTCAATGAGGAATATAAAACGAAAGAGTACAAGCAAATCGATGTTGCTCTGACCGAGGAAGACATAAAGGATACAAAAATTGTAACTACGGTTCCCACTGCGCAACTAAGCGCATGGTATAAAGAAGGCGGTGCCTTGGCATCGATCATTGAGAGCGATGCGTTTGCTTATGTCGATGATCATTTATGCCTGAACAAAGATACTTATTTGGAAAAGAACGTATCCGGTGCCTTTGCGCTAACGGATTATGCGAAAGAACATGGAGAAGAGTGTTTCTTAAAGTTTATTACAGACGAAGATGGAAAGCTTAAATATGTGACTTTACCGTCAGCTCTGGGATCTAAATCGTTTAACTGTCATGACCATATACCGGAAGAGTTATCGGTCCAATACGGTTTAGTAAATGAGATGTCCGGTGAAATGTTAAAAGCTATAAATAATCTTGAGTTTGGCAATGCACTACAAAAACTAATGAGCAAACAAGTATGCAACTATTCATTCAAGCTTTTAGAAAATACCACGGGGTTAGGCAAGTTAACTATTAGCAACATGAGGAGAGGTGTAGACTTAAACAAGCTCAATGTCATATCGACTTGCTTGGGAGTCCATCTGCCGTCACGAGTGTCGAAAAAAATGCTGGAATTAGCGGGGATTACTCTTGATGTGGATTTGCCGGGGAAAGAAGGAGTGGAGAATGCCACTTACGATATGCTGCTTCATCTTAAATGGGCAGCTGATTATGACGATATTATAGAAGAGCTGGCATCGCAAAATTTAAATCACCTTTTAAGCAAGCCAAAATCAAATTAAACAGCATGCATCAACAAAAGGGATCGGATTGCAATCCGATCCCTTTTGAATTGGGTAATAACTTTCGATAAAGAGTCTCATCAAAGTCTACTTTTTTATGCCTATAAAAATAATAAAGATTGTAGTATTATAAATATATAAATTCATTTATTAGTACGTCATACAAAAAAGCAATAGATTATTATGACGGAAAGGAAATAAAATGAAAAATATTATTTTGGATCGTTTGCGAGGCGAAAAGAGGTGCGGTATTTCCGGCGGATTGTACGAATACACCAAAGTTTGGCTGACATATACTTCCAATACGATTGAGGGCAGCACGGTCAGCTTGGAGGATACCCACGCCATTTTAACCACCGGACGATTGAACGGCAAAGACTATCCGAAACTGAATGACGCGATTCAAACGCGTAATCATGGCATGGCATTTGATTACATGCTGGATATCGCGGAGCAAACGCTCACGGAAGAACAGATAAAGCATTTTCATTACCTGCTGTTTTGGGGAACAGAGGAAGCGATGAAAACTTGGTTTGCCGTTGGGGAGTATAAAAAAGAAGCCAATCGGATCGGCCTGCTGACCGAAACATCATCGCCGGAAGAAACGTCGGAGCATATGAAAACATGGTTGCATGACTGTCGGGGTAAAAAAAATCCGCAACTAAAGGAAGTCGCTCTGGCCCATTACGGTTTTGAAAAAATTCATCCGTTTCAAGACGGCAACGGTCGCGTCGGTCGCTTACTTATGTTCAAAGAATGTTTGCACCACAACATCCCGCCGCTTATTATTACCCCGGAAATAAAACCGTGGTATATGACCGCGCTCAATGAGTGTCGGCAAGGATTATATAATCGTTTATTTGAAACTTGTGGCAAAGCGCAAGACGATTATCAGTTGATTTGCGCTCAATTCATAAAAGAGTATTCTTTACCAAAGGAATTAGAAAAACATCTATCGACTAGCAAAATCACAATTACCAAATCCATTGATAGAGGCTTAGAGCAATGAAAACTTTCGGCTATGTACGAGTTTCGACAAGAGAGCAAAATCCGAAACGACAAATTGATGAATTAAAGAAATATGTATCTGATGAACGCGATATTATTGTTGATCGGATTACCGGTAAAGTTGGAGATCGTCCCGGACTGGATTTATTAAAGCGGCTGTTGCGCCCCGGCGATGAATTATATATTCATGAGTTGGATCGACTAGGACGAAATAAAAAAATCATCAAAGACCAACTACTTTATTTTAGAGAGAAAGAAATAACGGTTCGAGTACTTGATGTTCCGACTACTTTAATTGATTTTTCTAATTATGGAGAATTAGGAAAAACAATTATGGATATGGTCAATAATCTGTTGATTGAGGTTTTATCTACTCTTGCGGAAACAGAAATGTTGCGCACTAAAAAAAGACAAGCTGAAGGCATTGCCGCAGCGCGCGCCAGAGGTATAAAGTTAGGCCGACCGAAAAAAGTATTACCGCCGGAATTTTTTCCGATATATGATCGGTGGATAAAGAAAGAAATAACGGCAGTAGAAGCATTTCACACCTTAGGTATTTCAAAAGATACCTTTTACCGTTGGGTCAGACAACATAAAGGAGAGGTGCAAAATGGAGTTGGATGAAAGAACATTACCGATGGACTTGCAACAAGACATTCAAAATTGGTTAGATCATCAAGACGATGAAAGAAATTGGGATGTTTATCATAATGAGCTTTACGGCACGATTAATATGTACCAACACGCGTATGTAATCAGTGAAGAAGTCGCCGATTATTTACGAAAAAAGTATTTGGGACTTTAGGAGGTAACATGGACATAAAAATTCCTAAGTATCTGCAAGATACACTGGACAAACAACAACGGTTGGAAGAGGAGTATGAAAAAACAAACGATATTTGGATCGGAATGAAAGTCAAACTCGTGTGGGAAGAAGTTTATGCGGACATCAATCAGGCGTTGATTCATGACGTTATTACCGAGGCGGAAGCGCGCGCGCTACGAAAAAAATATTTAGGAATTTAGGAGGAGGTTTCCGTGTTACAAGATTTTACACACTTTGAAAAAATTACTCCCCTCAGATTTGACGGAGCAAGTTATAAATATGCCGTTCAAGGAAACGACTCTCTATATATTTTGAAATTTGAAGAATATCCCCGGCGCAAAGCTTCCATTTCACACACGCATCATCACACATCAGAATATATCGGATCCCATATTTATGAATCGATCGGACTACCGACACAAGAAACTTTTTTGGTAAAACGAGATGACAGAATCGCCGTTGCCTGCAAACATTTTTGCCAAGGAAATACGCGGTTGTATTCGTTTAAAGAATTGGCCACCGATTTTATGCATCCGTCTATTTCAAAAAACAGCGCATCGCAAGCGATTACCACTCTTGAGGGCACGCTGGAGCTCATTTCAAAGCAAACTGTTTTTCAACCGAAGGTATTGACCGACAGATATTGGGACATGTTTGTCGTGGATGCGTTTATTGCTAATTCGGATCGTCATAACGGGAACTGGGGATATTTGGTCGACAACCATACATTTGAAGTTTCTTTAGCGCCGATATATGATTGCGGATCATCTCTTTACCCGCTTTTAACAAACGAAGAGATGCGGACCTGTTTACAAAACGAAAGCATGATGAAACAACTTTCCGCCAATGAACCGTCTTCTACCGTTCGTTATAAGGGAGCTAAAATTAACTTTTTGGATTTTTGTCGGAACTACGAAAATCCTGACTTCCTTGCTGCCGTAAAACGAATCGTGCCGCGAATTGATATGGATACAATCAAAGCCATTATCACCCATACCCCCGTCATTACAGAGATCAGAAAAGAGTTTCTTATTCATTTATTGACGCTGCGAAAAGAACTGCTTTTAGAGCCGGCCTTAAATCGCGCCATGAAAGCGGAAAAGATTTCGTTTAATGAGTCCGATCAGGTCACCAAAGGTCTGGAGCGATGAAAGTATTCGGCGATGCGCGACATGTTCATGAGCCGGATCGATCGTGAAGAAATAAGCATCAGCGTAAAGGCGCGAACGGAAAAGCGACAGAGATCTTTTCATCATGCCGCATACATACGCGAATATTTCGGTGCAAAGGAGGGGCGCGGATATTTCGAGCCTATATTCGAGAAGACATTGTTTTACCCGAACGGAAATCAAAAGAAATTCAAGAACTGGTGGATACGCTGGAACATTTGTATATCGAATTGCAATCCATGGATCCGCGCGCGCCGGATGGAGGCGGCTTATAGTGTATTTTTTGCGAAATAAGGACAAAAATCTTTTAACCTTTCAAATCATCAAAAAAGAAACGGAAGTTACGTCTCCGGCAACAACGACGTCACAAGTTGGCGTCGCGTATCAAGTCCGCGTCGATTCGTTATGTGAAGATGTCGAACAACTGCCGCTGCAGATGCAGGGGGAAACCGTCGGCGCGGAGGAATTGGATCAGCGATTGGGAAACTGGCTCAAGTTAAGAAAAGTGCCGGAAAGCAGAGCGTTCGCGGATTGTCTCATGAAAGCGATTGACTCCGGCGCGAATCCGTTTACGTATATCGATGTTACTTACGGACTTTCGCTTAACGATTCGTTTTGGGTTTGCCCGGTAAGGGAACGCGATGTATCGTGGGATGCGGTCAATGCATATCAAAACGCATTCGATGATCGGGTCGCGCGGCTCGCGTTTACCGGTGTCGGCGGTCGGATTGACGGCGTGACGACGACGCCGGAATTTACGACAGGCGGCGCATTGCGGAAATGTTGGCAACGGAAAGAAGATCGGATTTATTTATATAAAGGCGGCAGTGAACGTTTCGCGAATGGCGGGTTGGAGCCGTACATGGAAACATTCGCGGCGGAAATCGCCAAGGCGATGAATTTGAACCATGTTCCCTATGAACTGGCGGAACTTCATGGCGTTTCCGTCAGCAAATGCCCGCTTTTTACGGATGAAAACACCGGCTTTATTCCGATGTACGATGCGCTGGGGGCGGAATATTTTCAAACCCATTCGCTCAATGATCCGCGAACATGGGAAACCATCGGCGAAAGATACGGCATGACGCAGTGGGAAGACATGCTTTTGTTTGACGCGGTGATCGCTAATGAGGATCGACACTTGGGCAATTTCGGGTTTTTGCTGGACACGAATAGCAATTGCCTGAAAGGTCCCGCGCCGCTCTTTGACCACGGAAACTCTCTCTTTTTCAACGCCACCGATGAGGAGTTCGCCGATATTTTTGAATATGCGCCGACCCGTCGCAGTTGTATCGGACTGACGTTTGAAGAACAAGCGAAACTTTTTTTGCGCCGTCGCCATTTGTCCGGCTTACAAAAGCTGACAAAACTGACACTGCCGCGGCATAAAGATCCTCACATCGATTTCATCGCGACGCAATTAGAAAAGTATCTGCACAGCATATCGGAGAAATTGATTCGGTCGTATCAAAAATAACGGCAGACCTCGCGGGTAGACGACCGCCTCAGCAGTGCTCGTATTGGCTGAGAAGTAACTTGACCGTTAGCGACTTCGTGCTAAAATAAAGGTAGTAAGAAACCAAAAAGCACAAAGTAAGGGTTCAGAAAAACGAAAAAGACGGGGCGAGCCCCGTCTTTTTCAATTGCATATTTTATTATTAATGAGGTTTTCCGAACCGGCAGGATTACATTTTTGCGCGTTACAGAGTATGACACGGATTTTATCGGCAACTTGATTTCCGCTTCACTTTTCTAAAAAGGAACGTATTTCCGTGATAGTTGCTTCATTAATTTCGGAAACTTCTTTTTGTTGCTCCGCTTCCAGCATCTTGCGAATAAATGCTTGTTGTTGATGCAAATCCTGCGTTTCCGTTTCCGTCAACGGTCGTGACCATTCGTGATCGATGGCGGCCGTGATTTCGTCTGGATCGTTTTTGGAACGGAAAAGTTCACCGGCGCGATTGCATACGACGATTTCGTTGAAACATTTCGTTCTCGCCAAATAGATAAGATTTCCTTTTAACAGAGAAACGACTAAATCATGGTGTTTTTTGTCCACGGTGCGGGCATTGTCTTGCTGCAATCCTTGAAACAGTCTTGTCATGGTACCGGTGAAGCTGACTTCCGGCTTCATCGCCATGACATACAAATCGACTTCATATCCGTACGCGCGCAAGCGGTTCGCGGTTCGTTCGGGCACTTCCGTTGTACGCAGCGTTCCCTCAATCAGCAAGTTGTACTTTTCTTTTGCCAGCCGCTCAATTAATGCTTCCGTGATCGCTCCCGACCATTGGGCGGTGTGTTTCGGGTGATCCGATCCGTATTCTCTTTGAATTTCCGTGTAATGCGGATGCGAATCGCGAAACTCGTCGGTGTTCAGAAATATAAAGTTATTATCTTTACGATTAACGAGCCTCACAATGCTGCTTTTGCCGCTCCCGGGTTGCCCGCCGGTGAGAATGGCGCGCGGTTCGTGGGCGGGAGTTTTGCCCTGAGTAAGTCGTCGGTAAAGGATTTCAACTTGTTCGTTTAGTTCAGATTTTGTGTAATTCATAAAGTTTATTCAAGACCTCCAGCACTAAGCTTGCTTGAAATTTGATTTTCAACAGTTCTTCCAGACTGTCCGTGTGTAATGCCGTTTCTCGATAGTCTTGAATTTTCTCGATAAATAGCAACAGATGTTCAGGAATCGGCTTGTTTTTTTGTAGCCAATGTCGGTCACCAAATCCGGATACTGCGGCGATCAGCTCCACAACTACTTCACGTTCAAAAATCATCATCGACGGGCTTAGTTCAATTTTATATTCGTCCATCATATTCCCCTTTCCGGAGTGCGCTCTTGTTGGACGGCCTTCTCGGCGGCCATTATATCGCGCACTTCCTGCTCATAATTTTTTCGGATGTCATATATTAATGGAAAATCCGCGTTGAAATTTGTTTGCGCCGATTGAAATACTTCTACCAACGGCTCAATACTTTTTTCCACACGAGATAACTGCAAGGCGTTGCGATAAGATTGCGCGCTTTCACTATGAATGCAAATCGGATCTTGGTTGCATGCCAAGCATTGTTTGAGCAATAAAAATCGACCGATGCGACCGTTTCCGTCTTGGAACGGATGAATGGTTTCAAATTCCAGATGAAACGCCGCCATATCTTGCAATGTCATTTGGCGTTCATTGTATTTTCCCAATAAATAGTCCATTTTTTCCGGTACTTCATGCGGCTGCTCGACCGCGATGCGTTTGCCGGCCGGTCCGATAATCATATTGGGGATTTTTTTGAATACGCCGGCGAAACCGTGATCGGCGTCAGTTGTATATTGTTTCAATAATTGATGATATTCTCTTAACTTAAATGCGGTAAGAGGGCTTTGGTAGTCTTCCACGATGTAGTCGAATAAATGCAGTGAATTTTTGGTTTCTATAATATCATCCCATGAATGATCACCACTGACGAAATTCTCTTTCAGCAGCGTTATTATTTCCGGCAGAGAAAAAGTGCTTCCTTCAATTTTATTGGTGTGATACAGAAATTTCACTTTGAAATCGTCATATATCCCGTTAGATGTGTTTTTCAGTACCTGCAATGTGCTCGCGATATCCAACATTGGAATGTCCCTTTCTTACATCTCGTAAAGGCGGAAAACAAATTACTGCTATTCGTGCTCTTATTATACTATACGCATACGGCTTCAGAATTTTCTGCCTTTACCGCTTCGATTACGTCGGTACGCTTGTTGATTTTATCCAAGGCTTGTAAATAGAGCGTCGCTGCCTGGTTCATCATTGGGTATGATAGAAAACGTTTTAAAAGGGTCTAGACTGTTAAGATATTTAAGCAAACAAAAAAGGACGGGGCATCCGTCCTTTTAAAATGCATGGTTTTATTCTTCTACAAACTTATCATACTTTTGTGCTTCGGATTTAGAAACTTTTTTAAAAGTGCTTGTATGCATTTTATCGAATCCTACACTAGATAAATCTTCATTAAAAAACAGGGGCCGATGATTTAGCGGATTGTTGTTTGGGTCAGCAACCATTTGCTTTATATCCGGGTTAAATTTAGATACCCAGTGCGTGGAACTTTTTTTATACTTTCTGTTGTTTTCATCAACATAAAAACCGGAGCATTCATATAAATTATCATTATTTTTCTTTTCTAAAACAATAATCGAGCTAACGCCATTTATGTTTTTGTTATAAGCAGTGTACGTTCCCGACACATCTGGAGTACTACTGCATCCGGCAATAAAGAAGGCCATACATAATACCGTTAAGAATCCTATCAGTTTTTTATCATAATGTCCTCCTAAATTTTTTAGATGTTAAAATGATAAGTTTTTAACATCTAAAAACCACTATGGAGTATAAAGACTTAAATATATTGGAAAAATATTTAGAAAAAGAATTTATAACACATTAAAATATAAATACGAATTTACAAATCGTAAAAAACACAAGTAAAGGATTGAACGGTAAAAAGATCGGAACATTATATTCCGATCTTTTTTATTTAAAGATGATAAGTTGTAAAAACTTATACAATCTTAGCTTCGATTGCAGGACACTTTTTCCCTCTTAATACTTTTAGTGGTATTATGACTTTGCAAGAAAGAAATGAGGTGAACAGTTATGAGCATTATAAATGCAGCGAGAAGATTTGAACAGAGATTTGACGCAAAAGCGGAACGCTTTATTTGGCATCATCCGCTACTTGGCTTCATCTCCATCTTTGTTGGAATGCCATTACTGGTTTTGGCGTGTGTCTGTATCAGTACAATCGTTATCGCCTTTCCGATGACATATATTTTAGGTTGGTTATAATCTTTATTTTATCTTTATATCCACAAAAGATGACTAATGCCACTTTTAGATGAAAGGCTTTATAATATACTTGGAGTATCAAAAAAGGAGGATGAATCTTATGCAAATACTAATTGCACTCATAGGTGTATGTGCGGCAGCAATGCTGCTGTGGTATGTCTATATTTTAATGAAGGGAGATGAGCAGGCATGAGCACCATAATTCAGTATGTTTTATACCTTGCCATTCTGATTGTTTTGGCAATTCCGTTGGGCGCATACATAAGCAAAGTTATGAATGGCGAGAAAACTTTTTTGTCCAAAATTCTGACACCGTGTGAAAACCTTGTTTACAGGATTATGCGTGTAGATAAAGCAGAACAGATGACATGGAAAAAATATGCGGTAAGCGTATTGGTTTTTTCCGGTGTTGGACTTGTTTTTCTGTTCCTGCTCCAACTTTTACAGGGCGTTCTTCCCGGAAACCCGCAGCATCTTTCCGGTGTGAAATGGGATTTGGCATTTAATACTTCTGCAAGTTTCATTACCAATACAAACTGGCAGGCATATTCCGGTGAATCTACATTGAGTTATCTCACTCAGGCTTTAGGTCTGACTGTTCAGAACTTTGTTTCCGCAGCCACAGGTATCGCCGTTCTGTTTGCTTTGATCCGTGGCTTTATCAAGGTGAAATCCACCGGGTTAGGGAGCTTTTGGGTGGACTTGACCCGCATTGTGGTTCACATCCTGCTCCCACTGAATCTGGTCATTTCTCTGTTGCTGGTAGGCGGCGGTGTAATCCAGAATCTGAAAATTTCAGAAACCGTATCTCTTGTAGAACCGATTGCTGTCAGTGCAGAAGGTGAAATCCTTAAGGATGCAGTAATTGACTTAGACACCGCAACCGTCACTGTAGATGGCGAAATCTTTTCGGATGCACAGATCGTCACCGAGCAGTTCGTACCAATGGGTCCTGCAGCCAGTCAGGTCGCAATCAAGCAGACCGGCACCAACGGCGGCGGCTACATGGGCGTCAACTCTGCACATCCTTTGGAAAACCCCAATGCCTTTACCAATCTGATTGAAATGATTTCCCTTCTTCTAATTCCGGCGGCACTCTGCTTCACATTCGGCTCTGCGGTAAAGAACAAGAAGCAAGGTATCGCAATCTTTATGGCAATGTTCCTCTGTCTGGTTGTTGCCTTGGGTTGCATCGCTGTCAGTGAGCAGGTCGGTACATCTCAGCTTGCACAAAATGGTACAGTCAATACCTCTATGATAGAACAGGCTGGCGGCAATATGGAAGGCAAGGAGACCCGCTTCGGCATTGCGGCATCCTCTACCTGGGCAGCCTTCACCACAGCAGCCTCCAACGGCTCTGTAAACTCCATGCATGACAGCTACACGCCTCTTGGCGGTATGGTGACTATGCTGCTGATGCAGCTTGGTGAGGTTATTTTCGGCGGCGTGGGATGCGGCCTTTACGGTATGCTTGCCTTTGCCATTCTGGCGGTGTTTATTGCTGGTCTGATGGTAGGCCGTACTCCGGAATTCCTTGGCAAGAAAATTGAGCCTTATGAGATGAAATGGTCGGTACTGGTTTGCCTTGCAACGCCCATTGCAATTCTGGTCGGCAGTGGCCTTGCCGCTGTAGTACCCTCTGTCATGGATAGCCTGAATAACAGCGGCGCCCACGGTTTCTCTGAAATGCTGTACGCTTACTCATCCTGTGGCGGCAATAACGGCTCGGCCTTTGCCGGTTTCAATGCGAATACCGTATTTCTAAATGTAAGCTTGGGACTGGTGATGCTCTTTGTCCGGTTCCTGCCCATCATCGGCACACTTGCAATCGCAGGTAGCCTGGCCGGGAAAAAGAAAATCGCCACGACTGCGGGTACCTTGTCTACCACAAATGGAATGTTTGTTTTCCTGCTGATTGTTGTGGTATTTCTGATCGGTGCACTGAGCTTCTTCCCGGCACTTGCCCTTGGACCACTTGCTGAGTTCTTTGGCAGCATTGCGTAAAGGAGGTTTACAGATATGAGTACAAAACAGAAAAGTGCTTTTGCCAACCGGAAAATGCTCGGCAGGGCAGTTAAAGATTCTTTTGTAAAATTAAGTCCGAAAACACAGGCAAAAAACCCGGTCATGTTTCTGGTTTTTGTGTCTGCGATTTTGACCAGCATCCTTTGGCTGGTGTCCCTGTTTGGGTTAAAAGACGCTCCAAGCGGATATACACTGGCGATTGCCGTTATCCTTTGGTTTACCGTGCTATTTGCCAACTTTGCCGAGGCCATTGCAGAAGGCCGAGGCAAAGCACAGGCAGATTCTCTACGGGCATCCCGTAAGGATGTGGACGCACATAAAATTCACTCTGTATCGCAGAAAGACAGTGTGACCGTGGTTCCATCCGCCCTGCTGAAAAAGGGGGAACTGGTGATTGTCAAAGCAGGAGAGCAGATTCCGGCAGACGGCGAAGTCGTGGAAGGTGCGGCATCTGTGGATGAAAGCGCTATCACTGGCGAATCCGCTCCTGTAATTCGTGAGGCAGGCGGCGACCGCAGTGCCGTCACTGGCGGCACCACTGTGCTGTCGGACTGGATTGTTGTCAGAGTGACCAATGAAGCCGGAGAAAGCTTTCTGGACAAGATGATTGCGATGGTAGAAGGTGCTGCCCGGAAAAAGACGCCCAACGAAATTGCTTTGCAGATTTTTCTGGTAGCCTTGTCCATCATCTTCATTTTGGTGACAGTCTCCCTCTATACGTACTCCATTTTTTCTGCAAAGCTGGCGGGAATTGAGAATCCCACCTCTGTACCAACTCTGATAGCGCTGTTGGTGTGCCTTGCGCCTACTACCATTGGTGCCTTGCTTTCCGCCATTGGTATTGCCGGTATGTCTCGACTGAACCAGGCAAATGTTCTGGCCATGAGTGGACGTGCCATTGAAGCCGCTGGTGATGTAGACATTCTGATGCTTGATAAAACCGGAACAATCACTCTGGGTAATCGACAGGCATCGGAGTTCATTCCGGTGGATGGTGTAGATATTCAGGAACTGGCGGACGCGGCTCAGCTTTCTTCTCTGGCAGATGAAACCCCTGAGGGCAGAAGCGTTGTTGTGCTGGCAAAGAAGGAGTTTGGAATTCGTGGCAGAAGCCTTCAGGACAAGGATATGCACTTTGTCCCATTTACTGCCGTGACCCGTATGAGCGGCGTCGACTTTGACGGCAACGAAATCCGAAAAGGCGCAGCAGACGCCATGCAAAGTTATGTAACCCATGCAGGCGGTATGCATTCTCCGGACTGTGATCGAGTTGTCAAGTCTATTGCGTCCAAGGGCGGCACACCTCTGGTTGTAGCTAAGAACCACAAGATTCTCGGCGTCATCTATCTGAAGGATATTATTAAGCAGGGCGTGAAGGAGAAATTTGCAGATCTACGAAAAATGGGCATCAAGACCATTATGATCACCGGCGACAATCCAATTACTGCTGCGGCCATTGCTGCCGAGGCCGGTGTGGATGACTTCCTTGCGGAAGCAACACCGGAAGGAAAACTGGCAATGATTCGCGATTTTCAGGCAAAGGGTCATTTGGTTGCCATGACAGGCGACGGCACCAACGACGCCCCGGCTTTGGCACAAGCAGACGTTGCAGTTGCCATGAACAGCGGCACACAGGCAGCAAAAGAAGCAGGTAACATGGTGGATTTGGATTCTTCGCCCACAAAGCTTATCGACATTGTGCGCATCGGCAAACAGCTTTTGATGACACGAGGCAGCCTGACTACATTCTCTATTGCCAACGATGTGGCAAAATACTTTGCCATTATTCCAGCGCTGTTTATGGGACTTTATCCAGGCCTGTCTGCTCTGAATATTATGGGGCTGCATTCCCCGCAAAGTGCTGTTCTCTCTGCGATTATTTATAATGCACTCATCATTATTGCGCTCATTCCATTGGCGCTGAAAGGTGTGAAATACCGTGAAGTTTCCGCCGGAAAGCTGCTGTCACGGAACCTGCTGATTTATGGTCTGGGCGGTCTGGCAGCTCCCTTTATCTTTGTGAAGCTGATTGATGTTCTGCTTGTGCTTACTGGTCTGGTATAAGGAGGGTGTAAAATATGAATGCGATAACAAAGAAAACAATCTCGTATTTTGAAGGAATTCTTGGAATGACCTTAGCCGTCCTATGTGCGATTACACTGCGTTTCGCCATATGGGAACCTGAATTACTTCAGAAAATTTTTCTCACCATCTTCGGCTAAGGGGGTATATATTATGAAATCAATGAAAAGTGTACTACCAAAGGCAGGTATGATTTTTTTAATCTTTACGCTGCTGTGCGGCGTAGTCTATACGGGTGTTGTCACAGTAATTGCTCAGCTAATTTTTCCGGACAATGCCAACGGAAGTATCATTGAAGTAAACGGGAAAAAATATGGCTGTGAATTACTTGGGCAGCAATATACAGATGAGGCCCATATGTGGGGGCGCATTATAAATATTGATGTTTCAACCTATACGGATGAAAACGGAAAGGCACTGATGTACGCCGCTCCCTCCAACATCTCTCCGGCAAGTCAGGAATATGCACAGCTTGTGGCAGAGCGTGTAGAAAAGCTCCGCAATGCAAATCCTGAAATGGATGAAACAGCTGTTCCGGTGGATCTTGTCACCTGTTCCGGCAGTGGGCTTGATCCCCATATTTCCCCGGCAGCAGCGGAGTATCAGGTAACCCGCATTGCAAAAGCAAATGATATGACCGAAAATGAAGTGCGTGAGATTATCCAAAACTGCACCGACGGACGATTCTTTGGTATCTTTGGTGAAGAGACTGTCAATGTGCTGGAAGTCAATCTGATGCTGGACGGTATTCTGGAAAAGAATCGTCTTTACTTGAGTGACAGATAGAAGGGGTAAAATGGAACTACCAAGACAAGATCCGGATCAGCTTCTTCGTGCGATCCGTAACGATACAGCCACTAAGGAAAGTGGAAAACTCAAAATCTTTTTCGGTTATGCAGCGGGTGTCGGAAAGACCTATGCCATGCTTCAGGCGGCTCACCAAGCTAAGGAGCGCGGCATTGATGTGGTTGCTGGATACATAGAACCCCATGCCCGACCTCAGACAGCGGCACTTTTGGACGGCCTGGAGCAGCTCCCGGTGAAGCAAGTTGCCTATGAGGGAATGATGCTTCGTGAATTTGATATTGACGCCGCATTAAAGAGGAAACCTCAGCTCATCCTGGTGGATGAGTATGCCCACACCAATGCAGAAGGCAGCCGCCATACAAAGCGGTATCAGGATGTCCAGGAACTGCTAAGCGCCGGCATTGACGTGTATACAACTGTGAATGTCCAGCATATTGAAAGTCTCAACGATACTGTGGCATCAATCACCGGAATATTGGTACGGGAGCGCATTCCGGATTCTACTTTCGATCAGGCAGACCAGGTGGAACTAGTGGATATTGAGCCTGCGGAGTTGCTGGAACGACTGGCAAGTGGAAATGTGTACCGGGAAGATCAGGCACAGCGGGCTACTGTTAATTTCTTCACACTTGAAAACCTGACTGCATTGCGTGAGATTGCCCTCCGTCGGTGTGCTGACCGGGTAAATCTGCTGACGGAAAGCGCCAGAGTACAGAGCCGAGGCGATTACCATACAGACGAGCGCATTCTGGCTTGTCTTTCCTCGTCGCCATCCAACGCAAAAATCATTCGGACTGCTGCCAGAATGGCAAGAGCCTTCCGAGGAACATTTACCGCCCTTTATGTGGAAACACCTAACACAGCAACGATGAACGACGAGGATAAAAAACGGTTGCAGTACAATAAACGGCTGGCACAACAACTTGGTGCTACGATTGAGACAAGTTATGGCGATGACGTGCCTTATCAAATTGCGGAATTTGCCCGTCTTTCCGGCACTTCTAAAATCGTAATTGGACGAAGTACCATTGCACGAAAAAAGATTTTCAGCAAACCCACCTTGACGGAGCGTCTGATTTTCAGTGCACCGAATTTAGATATTCATGTGATCCCAGACGCTAGCATAGGTTCCGGTTATCAGAAAAAAAAGAAAAGGGCACAGGTAGAAACAATATCCCTGCGGGATGTTCTGAAAAGTATACTCGTATTGCTAGCAGCTACATTGATTGGTTGTGGTTTTGACGCCCTTGGATTCACGGAAAGCAATATTGTCGCGGTCTACATATTGGGTGTACTTGTGACCGCCGTTATCACAACCAACCGACTGTGCGGGATTCTGACTTCGGTTGTCAGCGTGTTGGCCTTTAATTTTTTCTTTACTACTCCGAGACTGACATTTGATTTTAACGATCCTAACTATTTTGTTACCTTTGCCATTATGTTTATGGTAACGCTGCTTTCAAGTTCTCTTGCTAGCCGGCTGAAGGAAAATGCAAAGCAATCTGCCCATACAGCTTACCGCACAAAGATTCTCTTTGAAACCAGCCAGCTTTTGCAAAAAGAACAGGAGGATAAAGCGGTAATCACCGTTACGGCAGGGCAACTCATGAAGCTGTTGAAAAAAGATATCGTCGTCTACCTGTCTGATGGTAAAGGACTTGCCACCCCAAACGTTTTTCGTACTGTTAATAGTTCTCAAGAGAGTTTAATTTCTGAGAATGAGAAAGCAGTCGCCGATTGGGTCTTCCGAAATAACAAACACGCAGGAGCAACGACCGATACATTATCCAGTGCAAAGTGTCTATACCTTGCGATTCGGGTTAACCAGCATGTATATGGGGTAGCTGGTATTGCTGAGAACGGTACTCCGCTGGACTCTTTTGAAAACAGTGTGCTTCTTTCCATTCTTGGCGAGTGTGCATTGGCACTGGAAAACATCAAAAATACCAAGGACAAGGAGGAAGCGGCTGTCCTGGCACAAAATGAACAACTTCGTGCCAACCTGCTGAGGGCAATCTCCCATGATCTTCGGACACCTTTGACAGCAATTTCCGGCAGTGCAGACAATTTGCTTGCAAATTATAAAAAGATGGACGATGCACTGCGGGAGCAGACCTTTACTGATATTTATGACGATTCCATGTGGCTAATCAATCTGGTTGAAAATTTGTTGGCAGTCACACGGATTGAGGGCGGACCGGTCAATCTAACTCGGAGTATCGAACTTATGGATGAGGTTGTTTCTGAAGCACTGAAGCACATCAACAGGAAGAGTAAAGAACACACCATTCGCGTGACCAGCGGTAAAGACTTTATCCTTGCCCGCATTGATGCGAAGTTGATCGTTCAGGTGATTATCAATTTGGTTGACAACGCCATCAAATATACCCCTGTCGGTTCAGTAATTGAAATAGACACCGATCAAAAAGAGCAATGGGTCACGGTTTCCGTTTCTGACAACGGCCCTGGGATTCCTGATGAGCAAAAACCCCGTATTTTTGATATGTTTTACAGTGGTACCAATAAAGTGGTCGACAGCTGCAGAAGCCTTGGATTGGGGCTGGCCCTTTGTAAGTCCATTGTGACCGCCCACGGCGGAACGATTTCCGTATCAGACAGTCAGCCAAATGGCACTGTTTTTAAATTTACATTACCTGCAGGGGAGGTAGAACTTAATGAATAAACCTTTGATATTAGTGGTTGAGGATGACCCTTCTGTACGAAATCTCATTACGACCACTTTAAAAACAAATGATTATCGTTATATGGTGGCAGCTAATGGCTCAGCAGCAATTATAGCAGCTACATCGCACAATCCTGAAATCATCTTACTGGATTTGGGCTTACCGGATATGGATGGCGTTCAAGTCATTCAAACAATTCGCTCTTGGTCCAATGTTCCAATTATTGTAATTAGTGCCCGAAGCGAGGATAACGATAAAATCAAGGCACTGGATGCAGGAGCGGACGATTATTTGACAAAGCCCTTTTCGGTAGAAGAACTGCTGGCACGACTTCGGGTGACGCAGCGAAGACTCTCTCTGATGACGGCAGAGATGTTCACCGCCAGTTCTGTATTTGTTAATGGTAAGTTGAAAGTGGATTATGCCGCAGGAGGCGCTTATCTGGATAAAAACGAACTTCACCTGACACCCATTGAATATAAGCTGTTGTGCTTGCTGTCAAAGAATGTTGGCAAGGTACTGACCCATACCTTTATCACGCAGAATATCTGGGGCCGCAGTTGGGATAACGATGTAGCTTCGCTGCGGGTATTTATGGCGACATTACGAAAAAAACTTGAGCCAACAGAGGAGTCTCCACAATATATCCAAACACATATTGGTGTGGGCTACCGTATGATGAAAGTAGAATAATGTTATGAGGACGGCCAGTGTTCTCTATGAAAAATAGATGATTGAGTTTCAAACTGCTCTAATCATTTTTTGCTATTAGGAACGGAAATCAATACCACGCTTGCTACATTTATTGAAAATGGACAAGGAAAAGGCTTTGTACGGCAAGACATAATTCCGATGTTGACAGTTTACATTTTGTGGTCAAGCACTACTTCGGTTCTTCTTCCCATTATTCCAATTTTTGTGGTTACAAGGGCAGACGCCGGTTTTGGATTGTCGGAAAGGGCAGCAGAATTTCTGTCGGGTTCGGCCATGGTCGGTTGTTTTTCCGTCCTTGTGCATCGCAAGGCCTGCGCCACAGATGGGATTGTCCACGGACAGCTTTTTGGGGTCTTTCATTCTCCGCTTATTCAGAGGGATAACGGCTTCTCCCCCGTAAACATCCTTTACCAAATTGTAGACCGCTTTCGCGTCATAGCCCTTATCGCCTATGAATATGCACTCTTTTATAGGCAGGACAGCGTTGGCAGAGTGGAGGATATTCTCCACAACAGCGGAATCCATGACATTGGCGGGACATGAAAATAGTAAAACACTGAAACTTCCCACACGGGAAATGTCCGCGAACCTTGAAAACTCAATAGTTTAGCCAATAAAAAAAGGCGTAAGCCCCATACCTTGGTATAATAGATTTGACGAAAAACCAATCACACCTCGGAGGACTTGCGCCATGTCTATTATACCATCTGAAGCCGGCAACAAACAGGAAATTTCCAACTCGATTTCACGATTTATCCGTGATTTAAAAGTCGGCTCCCTCCTGAATAAATGCAACTGCAAGAAGGAAAAAGATATTCCCTTTATGAAGCTGTTCACCTACATCCTCTGCAATGTTTTCCGCGACAGGAGCATGTACATGCAGAAGAAAACGGGAAGCTTCAAAGAGGATTTTTCCAAGAATGCGTATTACCGTTTCCTTCGCGGTTCCCATTCCAACTGGCTTCGCTTCACTACACTGCTCTCTGAGAAGATCGTTAATGAACATTTGCGCGGGCTGACTTCCACGGACAGGGCTGACTGCTTTGTTGTCGATGATTCCCTCTACGAGAGGATTGGCTATAAACACACCGAACTGGCGTCCAAAGTATTCGACCATGTCAGCATGAAGTTCAAAAAAGGCTTCCGCATGATGACACTGGGCTGGACCGACGGATGCTCCTTCATTCCGATTAACTTCTCTCTTTTGGCTTCCTCGAAAGAAGAGATAAGTTGTAAAATTAAATGCGAATTTACAAATCGTAAAAAATACAAGCAAAGGATTGGAACGGTAAAAAGATCGGAACATTATATTCCGATCTTTTTTATTTAAAGATAAAAAACTATTGATGGACTTTGCATAATTTTTCTACCTAATCGTTTGCGCGGTTTGCGGTCATAATAGTTTACATCGATTAATTGTCCGTCTTTTTCTTTTTTAATTTCATCCCGCCGGCGATGATCTATTTTTTTTATCTATTTCATTCTCTTCTTGTTGCTTTAGCAACTGCAATAAAAATTACCTATGTTATAATTATATATATAATGATTATCATTATTAAGGAGGAGAAAATATATGAAACAAAACAAAATTACATTTGGACATGATTTTTTAAAGATGCTTGGACGAACAAGACTCAGACCAGGTGGAGGTCTTATGACCGATTGGTTACTTGATCAGGTACAGATTGATAAAGATATGCAAGTTTTGGAAGTTGCTTGCAATAGAGGAGATAACCTAATAAGAGTTTATACTAAATATAAATGCAAAATAATAGGCATAGATAATGACCAAGTTGTCATAGACCAAGCCTTAGAGAATATAAAGCTTTTGGGCTTAGATAAAGAAATTGAAGTTATGAATATGGATGCCTTAAAGATAGATTTTGAGGATGAAACATTTGATTTAATAATTAATGAGGCAATGCTTACCATGCTTCCAAATGAAGAAAAAGCAAAAGCTCTTAAAAATTATCACAGGGTTTTAAAAAAAGGCGGCTATTTATTAACTCATGATGTGGCAGTGGAAAATGAAAGTGAAGATATAAGAAGGCAACTTTCAAGATTTACAAACATGGACGTGTATCCTCTAACCGTAGAAAATTGGAACAAACTGTTTATAGATAATTCCTTTAGACCTTTTTCACAAAGAACTGGCAGGATGATGCTCTTAGACAGGGACACAATTATAAAAGATGAGGGACCAGTTGGAGCTGCAAATTTTTATAAAAAAGCTTATTCAGAAGAAAATAGGGACAGATTTACAAAAATGTTAGAGAGGTCTAAAAACACAAAAATTTCCTATATAGTTTTAGCAAGTGATAGGTTGTAAAATTAAATGCGACACAAATAAAATATAAAAAACTCATACTAACTTCGTGTAAAATGTTAATCACGACAAAAACAAACACGGAGGTTAATATGAGCTATAAACATCTTACACTATAGGAGATTAAAATGAAAAATATTGGCAAGGGAAAAATATTGACACTAGAAGAGGTCATACCCATAAAAGACCATCAAACCATAAGCAAGAAACTGGTAGACTTATCTGATCTTCACATCTTACTTATGAGTCTTGGCCAAGACACCAGCATTTCCCCTGAATTTTATGCTGAAGAAAGAATATATCTTGTCTTAAAGGGAGACCTTAAATTTAATAATGAAAAACTTACAGGCAAGGACCTAATTCTTTTTGAAAAAGACAAACTTTTTGACATAGGGGCAAGGGAAAAAAGTATATTTTTAGAAATCGCAATTAACTTAAAGGAGGAAGAAATGAAAAATATTGAAAAAGGAAAGAAAATCAAACTGGTTGACTATTTAGATTATGTAGACGGAGGAATAGCAAATATTGACCTTGTAGCAAAAGAAGGGGTTAGGCTTGTTCTAATGGCCTTTGATGCAGGAGAGGGTTTAAAACCACATAAGGCTCCTGGGGATGCTCTTGTCCTAGCACTTGAGGGCAAGGCAAAGCTTCTTGTAGGAGATAAAGAAATCGAGATTGAATCCGGAGAACAAATAGTATTTCCGGCAAATGTAATTCATAATGTAACTGCAATTACAAGATTTAAGATGATGTTGATCTTATCTATAGATAAGATGAATTGCAAATAAAATTGCGACACTTAAATTAAACTAAGCTCATGTAAAAATAATTTAAATGGAGTTTGATAATTTAGACACTTTCTAGGTCTGTTATTGAGCTCCATTTAATTTTACAACCTATCAAAGATAAAAAACTATTGCTGGACTTTGCATAATTTTTCTACCCAATCTTTTACGCGGTTTGCGGTCATAATAGTTTGCGTCGATTAATTGTCCGTCTTTTTCTTTTTTAATTTCATCCAGCCGGCGATGATCTATTTTTTTTATCTATTTCATTCTCTTTGTATTTTTCATTTACTAAATCAGCCCAATTTATTTCAAATTCTTTGAAAAACACTATATATTATTCCCTCCTTTCTTTTCCAAACGTCCGATATATCTCAAACCATTCAAAATACCATATTCTATTTTTTCTAATATCACTAAATCCACCTAATTATAGGACGTTTTCAAATTTTTAGTCCCGTCCCAGTCCCAGTACCGGAGAAATATTGTTTTAATATAATATCTCTTTTTGTCTTCTAAGCTCTTAAAAGCAAAAGAAC
The DNA here is from genome assembly GCF_000478965.1 of Megasphaera vaginalis (ex Srinivasan et al. 2021). Taxonomy (NCBI): domain Bacteria; kingdom Bacillati; phylum Bacillota; class Negativicutes; order Veillonellales; family Veillonellaceae; genus Megasphaera; species Megasphaera vaginalis (ex Srinivasan et al. 2021). The sequence continues at coordinate 119,535 of NZ_AWXA01000008.1, read as the reverse complement.
AGGTAAAAGAGTCAAGACAAGGATAAAAAGTCCATATTAGGGCAAATAGAAAGCTTTAAGACGGATGATAAAGCTAAGTCAAATAAGAAAGATCATAGCAAAGGTATAGAAAGATAAATATCGGCAGTCTCGGACTGTCTTTATTTTTTTTGTTAATTTTTTATCAAATTTATACACACCTATACAAATATATATAAACTCATAAAAGATAAAGGCGTATAAAAAAATTTATCTTAATTACAGCAATCGCATTTTAAATTGAGATGTTCGCAAGCTAGATTACGGACTTCACTAGGAAGTTTTCCCTTATATCTTTTGTAATAAATGGAAAATTTACTATGGGATGTGTATCCAACAGACTCTGCTATTTCCTTTATAGGTAGTTCGGTATTTAAGAGAAGAGTTTCAGCTACATTCATTCTTTTTCTTTGGGTGTATTCTGTAATGCTTTGACCATATTTTTCTTTGAACAAATTTTTTAATTTAGTCCCGCTCATCTTAGAAATTTTTTCAAGAGTCTCCTGATTTATATTAATTGCGAAATGATCATCTAAGAATCTTGCTACATCTTCAAGTGCTTTATTATCATCAGACTCAATTTTATATTTTTTTCTATTTAAGTATGTATCAATCACTATACTTATCCACTCATTAGCCTTTGCTTTAAAGAAAAAATCAGCGGCAGGAGCTTCCATCTTGCAATTTAAAATTTCCATAGCCACTTTTTCTAAAGACTTTGTAAGTATTATTTGATTTGTTTGAAGTAAAGCCCTATAAAATGATTCTGGATCAATATTAATGGATGATAGGTGCTTGTCCAAAAGTTCTCTTTTAAAGCCTATAGAAACAGAAAGATAATATGAATTCTCGTGTAATAAAAACAGGAAGTCATCTCTTATATTATCAAAATCAAGAGTGCATAAAGAGTTTGCAGTCAAAGTTTGATAAGGACTAAATTTCTCGCCATTTGCGCTGACGATGTAGCTTGAATAGATTGAAACATAGTCTGACATACTATAAGTACTATTTTGAATAACTTCTTCTCTGATATAAAAATCGTGGACATCAATAATGAAGCCATCTCCTTCATAAAACCAATAAAGCCCTTCTGCATGAGTTGAATTATTTTTGCTCCAACAAAATGTATGCCCGGCACTTGAATATTTTCTATTGTTTTTACATTCATCTACCTTCATATAATCTTTTACAAAATCATAATAAGTCATAACACACTATCCCCTTTAGACAATATTCCAATTAGCCCTAAATTCGACAAGCCATTGTATTAGTAATCATACCCGATGTACAATAGAAAGGCAATGATAATTACTATCAACAAAGCAAATTTATATCTAAACGGGATATCAAAGAAAAGGGAGATAATATTATGAAGATTTATAAAAAGCTATTTGCTTATGTACAAGACAAAAAATATCTTGGATTTTTCGCTATAATTTTTTCTGTTATATCTGCAGTAATTACAGTATATGGATACTATTTAATTTACAGATTTTTAGACAATTTAATTATCCATACAGATTTATCTGGAGCAGAAAATTTAGCAATAAAATCTGCTCTTATATTAACAGCAGGAGCAATATTTTATTTTGCTTCAGGAGCTTTTTCCCATTTATTGGGATTTAGGCTTGAAACAAATTTAAGAAAAAGAGGAATTGATGGTTTAGAGAACGCAAGCTTTAGGTTCTTTGATTTAAATCCTTCTGGGAAAATTAGAAAGATCATAGATGATAATGCCGCACAAACACATCAGGTTGTAGCTCATATGATTCCTGATAGCTCTCAGGCAATAATTACACCCGTGCTTGTGCTTGTACTTGGCTTTATAGTAAGTATAAGGGTTGGCATCACTTTACTTGCTCTTACAATAATTGGCTGCTTAATTTTAGGGGCAATGATGGGCGAGCAAAAATTTATGAAGATATACCAGGAAGCTCTATCTAAACTAAGTGCCGAGACCGTTGAATACGTTAGAGGAATGCAAGTTGTAAAAATATTTAGAGCAAATGTAGAGTCATTTAAAAGCTTTTATAAGGCGATAAAAGATTATTCAAAGTATGCTTATAATTATTCCCTGTCTTGTAAAAAGCCTTATGTTTTGTATCAATGGTTATTTTTTGGTCTAATTGCAATTTTAATTGTTCCTATAGTTTATTTTATGGCTAGCTTAGGCAGCGCCAAGGTGATTTTACTTGAGCTTATCATGATTTTATTTTTATCAGGAGTTCTCTTTGTTTCATTTATGAGAATGATGTGGTACTCCTTGTACATCTCTCAAGGCAATTATGCAGTAGATACTTTAGAGGCACTATACGAGGATATGCAAAAAGACAAATTGGAGCACGGCAATCTTAAAAATTTCAAAAACTATAATATAGAGTTTGACAATGTAAGCTTTGCTTATAATGATAAAGCCGTCATTGAAAACTTATCCTTTAAATTGAAAGAAGGAAAGTCCTATGCACTGGTCGGTTCCTCCGGATCAGGTAAATCAACAATAGCAAAACTTATATCAGGTTTTTACAATGTCAATGCAGGAAGTATAAAGATAGGCGGCATTCCGATAAGTGAATATTCCGACGAGGCATTAATCAAAGCTATTTCATTTGTTTTTCAAGATTCAAAGTTGTTTAAGAAGAGCATTTATGACAATGTAGCTTTGGCCAATAAAGATGCAACAAGAGATGATGTTATGAAAGCCTTAAAATTAGCAGGATGCGATTTGATATTGGACAAATTCTCGGATAGAGAAAATACAATCATAGGCTCAAAAGGAGTTTATTTATCCGGGGGAGAAAAACAAAGAATTGCAATTGCAAGAGCAATTTTGAAGGATTCCAAAATTATTATTATGGATGAAGCATCAGCATCTATTGACCCAGATAACGAGTTTGAACTACAAAAAGCTTTCAAGAACCTTATGAAGGATAAAACAGTTATCATGATTGCTCATAGACTTTCTACAATTAAAGATGTAGATGAAATTCTTGTAATGGATAATGGAAAAATTATAGAAAGAGGTTCTGACAAAGAATTAATGTCAAGAGATACAAGGTATAAGAGACTGCAAGAGCTCTTTAACAGTGCGAATGAATGGAGAGTTTTAAATGAAGGAGTTTTATAAAAAAAGATTTGCTCTTACAGATAAAGGAGCGAAGAATTTAACTAAAGCAACACTGTCCTCATTTTTGGTTTATTGTATAACCATGCTTCCTGCCATATTACTAATGATTTTTGCGCAAGAAGTTTTGGAGAATATTGACAAAAGCAAGGGATTTTATCTAGCATTCTCGGTTTTGACTTTGATAGCAATGTATATTTTGCTTTCTATCGAATACGATAAATTATATAGCACAACATATCAAGAAAGTGCAGATTTAAGGGTAAGAACAGCAGAGAATTTATCAAAACTACCTCTATCATACTTTTCTAAGCATGATATTTCCGATCTCTCACAAACAATTATGGCTGATATTGAAGGCATAGAGCATGCAATGAGCCACTCGATACCCAAAGTGGGCGGCATGGCACTATTCTTCCCGCTTATATCCATCATGATGCTAGTGGGCAATGTCAAGATGGGTTTAGCTGTAATTATTCCAACGATTCTAAGTTTTATATTTATACCTTTATCTAAAAAACATTCAGTTAAGGGAGAGAAAAGATATTATGACGCCTTAAGAGAAAACTCTGAAAGCTTTCAAGAAAATATCGAGATGCAAATGGAGATTAAAGCCTATGGCTTGTCAGAGGAAATGAAAGAAAAGCTATATGAAAAAATGGACAAAAGCGAAAAAGTCCACTTAAAGACAGAAATAGGACTTATTTTAACTATGTCTATATCTTCAATATTTAGCTTTATTTCCCTTGCTGTCGTAATACTTGTTGGGGTAAATCTAATTATTAATAAAGAGATAAGCCCTCTCTACCTTATAGGATATTTACTGGCGGCTATGAAGATAAAAGACTCTCTAGATGCATCTAAAGAGGGCATGATGGAGATATTTTATTTAACGCCAAAGATTGAAAGACTTAAAGAAATTCAAAATCAAGAATTACAAGAGGGCGAAGACTATAATTTGAAAAAATTTGATATTGATCTAAAAGATGTTGAATTTTCTTACAATAAAGACGCAAAAGTTTTAAATGGAATAAATTTTAAAGCTAAGCAAGGAGAGGTAACTGCTTTAGTGGGAGCAAGTGGATGCGGTAAAACAACTATCTTGAAACTCATATCAAGACTTTATGATTATGACGATGGACAAATCTTAATTGATGGCAAAGATATAAAAGAAATATCAACAGAATCTCTTTTTGATAAGGTCTCAATAGTTTTCCAAGATGTGGTTCTTTTTAATCAAAGCGTCATGGAAAATATTAGGATTGGAAAGCAAGATGCAAGTGACGAAGAAGTTATAAAAGCAGCAGAGCTTGCCAATTGCACAGATTTTATAGAAAAAATGGATAAAGGTTTTGATACAGTTATCGGTGAAAACGGTGCTGAGCTATCAGGCGGAGAAAGACAAAGGTTATCTATAGCCAGAGCCTTCTTAAAAGATGCACCGATATTGATCTTAGATGAGATAGCAGCAAGCCTTGATGTTGACAACGAGAAAAAAATTCAAGAGTCATTAAGTAATTTAATTAAAGATAAGACAGTTGTCATTATTTCACACAGAATGAAGTCCATAGAAAATGCGGATAAGATAGTAGTTCTTGAAAACGGAAGAGTAGAAAGCCAAGGTAACCATGAAGAGCTTTTACAAAAATCAAAGGTTTACAAGAATTTAATAGTAAAGACAAAAATGGCAGAAGAATTTATTTATTAGGAGGACAGAAGCAAAGACTTGCAATAGCATCTGTTATGTATAGGGACTCTCCATTTGTCTATTTCGAAGAACCTGAAAGTGGTATAGATTATTCCAATATGATAAAAATTGGCAGTCTTTGGACTGCCTTTATTTTTTATTTAGTTTAACGCAGTAAATCATATAATTGAAAGGAATCAACGCTATATACTATAATGAAATTGATAACTGATATCACGCGATGAAAGAAGGTGTTCACTTATGACTTTATACAAGACTATATTGATAGGTCTTTTTGGATCTTTCTTGATGTTTTTGGGAGACATGATTTTATATTATGATCCTAATGATTATGATCGCAAGGATACTATAAACAATATTACTGGCATAATGAAAAATCTTAGCATAAAAAGATTATATCTTGGTGGTCTCTTAGGTCCAATATGTGCCTTTATATATAGTATTGGTTTTTTTCATATTGTTTTGAGCATAGACGAAAAGTATTTAAATCTTGGATGGTTTATATTTTTAATAAATATTTTTGGCATGATACTGGGAGGTTCTTATCATATTCAATGTGCCTACTTAGGTCTTTTATCAAGGCACGAAAACAAAGGAGCTTTTGATGAATTTTTTAAATTTTTAAAATTTCAAGCAAAAATAGTTTTTGGAATTGCGGCTTTAGCAAACATTGCATTAACTTTGGTAATTTTATTTGGATTTACAGTATTTCCAAGATGGCAAGCCCTATTTACACCTATATTTCTTTTAATTCTCACTCCTCTTGCTGATAGGTTGCCAAAGGGCCTGCATATGATAATTCGTGGAGGCTGGTTTAACTTAATATATGTTATTTACTACTTATCTTTATTGATAAACTATACTAATGTGAATTTATAAGCTTATAAGGCAAAAGATTAAAATTATTATTTACAGGAGAAATTTTTATGAAACAATCAAATTTTATTGATAACAAGACAAAAGCTGACTACAAAAACTGGGTTCCTAAAAGATTGTTGAAGGCTAAGATTGCTGAAAGTATTGTATGTCTTATTTTATTCATCTTATTTGGTGCAAGTGACCTCATTCTTCAAGGAAGGCAAAGGACTATCTGGGGAATTATTTTGGGACTTGCAGTCTTGATACTTTTATTCTTTTCAATCATGCTTTCTCACATGTATCGAACTTTTGATTACAAGGGTAAGAGAAAACTCGCCAAAACTATTATAGAAGGTGTCGCAGAGTATGTTGAGATACCGGATGGTGGAGTTGGACTTGATGTAGGATGTGGCAGCGGTGCACTTACCATAGCTTGTGCAAAAAGAAATCCAAAAGCGACCATGGTGGGTTGTGACATATGGAGCGGGGGATACAAGGGTGAATTTTCAAAGAAGCTCTGCCAGGACAATGCGAGGGCTGAGGGAGTAACAAATGTGAGCTTTGAAAATGGCAATGCGGTCAAGCTTCCATTTGAAGATGAGAGCTTCGATGTAGTGACTAGCAACTATGTTTATCACAATATAATTGGACATAATAAGCAGAAGCTTCTATTAGAAACTTTTCGCGTTCTTAAAAAAGGAGGCACTTTCGTTATACATGACTTGATAAAGAAATCAAATTATGGAAACATAGAAAAATTTATCGAAAAATTGAAAGTTGAAGGATACGAAGATATAAAACTAATTGACACGACCAATGGAATGTTTGTCGGACATAGAGAAGCTATGTTTTTATGCCTTGCAGGTTCAACTTTGCTCATTGGGAGAAAATAAAAATCTATATAGTTACCGTAAAAAACTCTAGAAAATTAATAGAAGAAGCAGATGATATAAGCAATGATAACCCGATGGCATACAATGAGATGTTCTCCCTTACCTTTCTTGCTCCATATATAGTAAGTAAGAAAAAATACTGGCGGAGGCCATCCAGAAAATGATCCGTAGCATTCTTTATTTTATTTCAGGCGATAGAGAATGAACCAAAGTTATAAGGATCACGTATAGATTTTAATTTTGGGATTGTGATTAATTGAGTATCAATCGGAGGTGTGAAATGAGCGTTGCATATAAAATTGCATCGACAATAGTAAGACTTGCCGGTGTCAAAAAAGTGTTTTTAAAGAACAAAGAAGAGATGCTTGAGTATGCAAAGGGAAAAAACTCAAAGGCGGTATTTGATTTAGATAAGGCGAGGAAAAGAGCCGAGAGAAAAAATTACTATCTCATTGTAAGAGACGTTATGGGATACAGGCTTATATCCTATCAAAAGAATGAGGGCCCTACAGACGGAGCGGTGCTATATCTCTTCGGTGGAGGAATGATTACACAACCGGACAAATTGGATTTTGCTTTGTCGGAAAGAATAATGGAACAAACCGGCAAAGATGTTTGGTTTTTATTCTATCCACTTTGCTCGGAAGATGTAAAGATAGATAAGACATACGAAGTTTCATTTGAAACCTATAGGCTGATGACAGAAAGTTATAAGGCGGAAAACATAAGTGTCCTGGGATTTTCATCAGGAGCTGCCCTGGCTCTTGGAATATTTTTGCACAACAATGCAATTGGAAGACCTGTTAAAATGCCCGGCAAAATAATTTCAGTATCACCGGGCGGCATACCCGATGTAAATCTAAAAGAAAATAAAGAGATTTGGGAAAGAGTAAATGCACTTAATCACAAAGACATAATAATTGAACCTACATATTTTAAAACGGCAAGGGAAATTACAAAAGGCGATAAAGATCTGCCTGAATATATGCTTGACGGAACTGTGGGAGATTTTACCGACTTTCCGAAAACATATTTTTATTACGGCGAAAATGAATGCCTCTATGCCTTTGCGGAGGAATTTAAAAAAGCAATGGAAAAATACAAAGCACCGTACGAAATCATTGTAGGCAAAGGAATGTGCCACTGCTATCCCTTGGCGAGATTTTTTAGGGAGGGCAGACAGGCCCAGGATGAAATTATTGAATTGTTAAAACAATAATTAAGAGGAAACATATAAACATACAGGGACGCACACTGCTCGGGCAACAAACAGACCTCATCGTCAAAGCCACACACAAAAGTAGCGATGCTAAAGGCCGGGAAGAAGGCGTCATAGTAAGTATTGATAAAAAAGACCAGATTTACAAATCTGGTCCTTTTTTAAGTTTCTTGTTGAATAGACAAATAGGAAAAATTTATCAAAAATGGTATCTATAAGATGGCTGATAAAGAAAAAAGTTATTGAGCCCAATTTTGAGCCCAATAACTTTATTAACTCTATAAATTTAGCAATAATAGGCCAAGTTTATCAAAGCAGAAATTCAGACAAAACGCTTATTTATGGCTCTTTGTGGTAAATTAGTAAACTTAGAAAAAGCAACAAAAACCATGATTTAAAACTCCGGAACCGGGTGCGCAGGTTCGAATCCTGCTAGGCGCACTATTTTAAGGACTGATTTCCCGAGGAGGGAAGTCAGTCCTTTTATAAATTAAAATCGGCAAGAAACCGGTTTATTGGCTCGGAGCGTAAAGTATTGATCGACTGCAGTTTTTATTACGCCAACCGGAAGTGGAGCCAGATGGCAAGGGGGAACCTTTTTTATGGGAGTGTTGATTTCGGTTGAAAACATTATGCCGCTTCTTATTCTTATTGTGATCGGCTTTGTCTTGCGACGGCAAGACATTGTTGGAGACGGCGTAGGCAGCGGCATTTCTAAACTGCTTATGCAGGTTGCTTTGCCTGCAGCCGTGTTTTTGGCTATTTACCGATATTTGAGATTTGATATTTTTCAAGGGCTATTTACCGGTTTTATTCTCGTGGCGCTGGCGATCACTATTTGGTTTGCGGCGGCGTACCTCTGGTGCCGTCTTGCGTCCGTACGCAGAGGGCGGCGAGGTGTTCTGCTTAATATTTTCGCCAATCCGAACGTCGTTTTTGTCGGCATGCCGGTCTGTACAGCATTGCTTGGCGATCAGTCCGTGTTGTATTTTCTCGTTTTTTTTATCTGGAATAATATATCCACTTGGATTTTGGGTGAGTGCTTTTTATTGCAAGATCAGATGGAACAGGACCGTTACGCGAACAAACGGCGGCTGCGCGTCAAAAACTTTCTTTCCCCGCCGTTGTTGGGACTTATTTGCGGCAGTATATGGATTGCCGCCGGCATTGCGTTGCCGCCGCTCTGTGAGAAGACGTTGAGCCTTCTGGCGGCCATGGTGACACCGTTGTCCTTATTGTACATCGGCATTATTTTGGCGGAGTCCGGGCTGAAGAGTATCAGATTTGACGGTGATTTGGCAGCAGCCGTTATCGGTCGTCTTGTGGCGGCTCCCTTGATCATGTATTTTGTTCTATTTTTTGGCGAATCCCTTATCGGTTCTTTAGGAAGAATGCAGTTCAATACGTACATGATTATGTCTGCTTTGCCGGTCATGGCGGTTTTGCCGATTCTTTCCAATGAATTTCATGGTGATACGCCTTTTGCCACGGCTGCCGTGACAGTAACGACCGTTTTCTTTCTTTTCTCACTTACTGTTGTCATCGCTTTTTTGGGGCTTTGATAGGGCTTGATAACGTTTATTCGGTGCAAAAAGAATCCGTAAGGGATTCTTTTTTTGTACCGGAGCGTTGGAAAACGCTTTTGTTTTCTGGCTGCCGGGGGACGGGAAGGTGTGACAGGAAAAGCGGCTGCAATGCGTTGTTTTTTTACCTGCCGTGAGCTTGACGTCGGCTGCAATCGCGGCGAGTAAGGTTACCTGCGAAGATGAGAAGCAGTACGGGATATGTCCTGGGCAATGCAGAAAAACATCTCCGACTGTTCGCATCAGGAAATGGTCGGAGATGTTTTGTGAATTTTCGTAATATGCTGTTTCGGCTTCAGCGGTTTTCCATGAAAGCTTTATACAGGGTTGTAAATCGCGCTTTGTCCAATTCCTTTTCCCAGCAGGAAACGAGAACGGTGGCCATGCAGTTGCCGCAGACGTTGCAAACGGTGCGGATCATATCGAGAACACGATCAATGCCGAGCAAAATGGCAACGCCTTCTGTCGGCAAGTTAAAAGCGGCAGCCGTGGCTGCTACGACGATGATGCCCGCGCCGGGGACGCCGGCAATCCCTTTTGTGGAAAGCATCAATGTTACCATGACCAGCAGTTGTTGTGCAATAGGCATATCAATGCCGTAAAACTGAGCGATGAAGAGAATGCCGGCAGAACTGTACAGCGTCGAACCGTCGAGGTTGAAGGAATAACCTGTCGGCATGACAAAGGTGACTGTTGATCGGGGGACGCCGAGTTTTTCCAGGCGTTCCATAGCGATCGGCAGAGCGGCTTCGCTGCTGGCCGTCGAAAAGGCGAGGAAGAGGATATCCTTTATGGCTAGGATGAGCGTAAAGAAGTTAATCTTTGTGAAGATACTGGCAATGGTGGCGATAAGAGCGATAAAAAGAGCTGTGGCGAAAGCAACGGAAATGATCAGTTTGCCCAGCGGGATCAGCATGGCGATACCATAGCTGGCTACGGTATATGAAATCATGGCAAAAATGCCGATAGGAGCAAAGTACATGACATAGTGAGTGACTTTGAACATCGCTTCAGCTACACTTTGGCAGGCCGTCACGATACCTTTTCCTTTTTCGCCGATGTGCGCGACGGCTACGCCGAAGAAGCAGGCGAAGAAAATAATTTCCAGCATATCTTGCCGTGCGGCGGCGTCAATGATATTTGTCGGTACAATGTTGACGGCATACTGGACAAGGTCAATGCTGTGCTGGCTGGCTTTTTGCGCAGCAGCGGCAGCGCCGCCGGAAGCTGTTGAAACGGTGACGCCGACACCGGGTTCCGCTAAATTCATGATGATAAGACCGATGGCCAGGGCAATCGTTGTTGCAAATTCAAACCAGATAATGGCTTTGCCGCCAAGGCGTCCCAGTTTTTTAAAATCGCCGGTACCGGCGATTCCCATGACGAGGGTACTGAAAATCAGCGGTACAACAATCATTTTAATCATGCGCAGGAATGCATCGCCCAAGGGCTTCAACTTGATACCGAAGTCGGGAAACAGGTAACCGATTGAAATTCCCAGTACTAACCCGATCAGTATTTTAACACTTAAATCGATTTTTTTCACGTCAGATAACTCCTTTTTTATTAAGATGATAAAATTATAAAGGGACTTTTCAAGATATACAACAGATAATATATAAAATATATTATCTTTTTTTCAACTTGAATAATCGTGTGTTGTTAAAGAACAAATGCGTTTTTATAAAGAACAAATGGACGTTTTCTTGTTGACGGTTCACTTTGTCTGGCTGATTGACAAGGAATATGGTATGATAAACAATAAGCTTTTTAACTATAAGGAGTAAGTATGGAACGGATTTATTTGGATTATGCCGCAGCAACTCCGCTTGATGGCAGAGTATTGCAGGCGATGATGCCATATTTGACAAAAGTATACGGTAATCCGTCAAGTCTGCATGTGTGGGGGCAGGAAGCGCGCGCTGCCGTGCAGACGGCCCGCCGCCTGACGGCGGCGGCTCTCGGTGTAAACAGTGGCGATGTCGTTTTTACCGGCGGCGGTACGGAAGCGGATAATTTGGCAATTCTCGGTTTTTTGCGAGCCAATTGCCGCAGCGGCGGGCATCTGATTACAACTGCTGTCGAACATCATGCCGTGTTGCGCACTTTTGAATATTTGGCGGCGCACGGCTATGAGGTCACTTTCTTGCCTGTCGAGCATGACGGCAGAGTTTCTCCGCAGGTTGTGCAACAGGCCGTGCGTGATGATACTCGGCTGATTTCCGTCATGTATGCCAACAATGAAACCGGCATGATTCAACCTGTTGATGAAATCGGTGCCGTTGCTGCGGAACGGGGCATCGCCTTTCACGTCGATGCCGTGCAGGCTTTTGGCTATATTCCGATAGAGCCGATACGATCGCATATTGATCTGCTCACGGTTTGCGGTCATAAGCTGTACGGGCCGAAGGGGATCGGCGCTCTCTATATCCGGCGCGGTTTGCAGTTGGCTGCCGATACCTATGGCGGTCCTCAAGAGCACCGGCTGCGTGCCGGTACGGAAAATGTTCCAGCAATTGTCGGCTTCGGCGAGGCTTGCCGTCTTCTTGCGGCGGAACGGACGGAGCGGTATACGGCGGCGCTGACCTTGAAGCGGTATATTTATGATCGGCTGCAGCGGCAACCGGAACGGATCTGCATTAACGGAACGTTGTGTAATTCTCTGCCGAATATTATTGATATCAGTATCCGCGGTACAGATCATGCCGTGACGTTGATACGACTGGATCGTCAGGGAATAGCCGTATCTGCCGGCTCAGCTTGTGAATCGGGAGCGCTGACGGGGTCGCATGTGCTTCGGGCCATGGCTGTCGGCGATGACTGGATCGACGGCAGTATTCGTATTTCTTGGGGCAAAGAAACGACAGCGGCGGAGCTGAAGAAAACGGTCGCGGCTATAGAAATGATTGCTGCAGAGGCGGAAGGAAAATCATGAAAAAATGTATAGCCGTTGCCATGAGCGGCGGCGTCGACAGCTCGGTTACGGCAGGGCTGTTGCGGGAAGAAGGCTATGATGTTATCGGCGTGACGCTGCGTTTGTGGGAAGACGATTCCGCCTGTCTGCTTGCAGATAACGTTCACGCCTGTTGTTCCCTATCCTCTGTCGATGATGCCAAGGCCGTTGCGACCGTTTTGGGGATTCCGCATTATACGCTTGATTTTCGTGACGTTTTTCGTCGCGATGTTATTGATTATTTTGTCGCCGAATACGCTGCCGGCAGAACGCCGAACCCTTGTATTGCCTGCAATAAATTTATCAAATTCGGCTTACTTTGGGATAAGGCGAAACAATTCGGCGCCGATTTTTTGGCGACCGGTCATTACGCGCAAGTCGCCTATGATGAAAAAAGGCGGATTTATTCACTCCTGCGCGGCGCCGATGCCCGGAAAGATCAGTCGTATGTCCTGTATCAGCTGACGCAGGATATGTTGCCGCATCTCCTGTTTCCCATGGCGACGTTGGAAAAGACGGAAACGAGAGCGCTTGCCAGAAAGTGGGGATTGCCGGTTTTCAATAAGCCTGAAAGTCAGGATATTTGTTTTATTCCTGACAATGATTACAAAGGTTTTCTGCGCAGAGAGGCGCCGCAGATCTTCCGCAGAGGGAAGATGGTCGATAGGACCGGTCGTACCGTCGGCGAGCACCAGGGGCTGCCGGGGTACACGGTGGGACAGCGCCGCGGCTTGCAGTTGGGCGGCCCCGGCGGACCTTATTATGTGACGCGGCTGGATACGGAACGAAACCGCGTCGTCGTCGGCGCGGAAAAAGACCTGTTTTCCGCTGAAGTCAAGGCGACCGCCGCGACCTGGGTCGAAGGGACGCCGAAAAGCGCTTTCAAGGCATACGGTAAGATTCGTTATGCGGCGAAAGAAGCGCCGTGTACGGTTTATCCCGACGGCGATCAGTTGACTGCCGTTTTTGAAACGCCGCAGCGAGCGGTGACGGCGGGACAGGCTCTCGTGTTGTACGACGGGCAGCGCGTTCTCGGCGGCGGAGTGATTATTTAAAGAAGGAGTTACGACAGTGGCAACGAAATATATCCGAAATTTTTCAATTATTGCGCATATTGACCATGGTAAATCCACATTGGCCGATCGGTTGCTGGAAAAAACGGGGACCGTGACGAAAAGGGAAATGGAAGAACAGCTACTGGATACGATGGAACTGGAACGGGAACGGGGGATTACGATCAAGGCCCAGTCGGCCCGTCTGTTATATGATGCAGCCGACGGTCATCAATACACGTTAAATCTGATCGATACGCCGGGGCATGTCGATTTCAACTATGAGGTTTCGCGCAGTCTGGCCGCTTGCGAAGGGGCGCTGCTGGTCGTCGATGCGACGCAGGGCGTGGAAGCGCAGACGCTGGCCAATGTCTATTTGGCATTGGAGCATGATTTGGAGATCATTCCGATTATCAATAAAATCGATTTGCCCAGCGCCGATCCGGAACGGGTCTGCAAGGAGATTGAAGATGTCATCGGTCTTGACGCGTCTGATGCGATTATGGTCAGCGCCAAGACGGGCATCGGGATCGAGGCGGTTCTGGAAGCCATTGTCCGGCGCGTGCCTGAGCCGAAGGACAATACGGACAAGCCGTTGCGGGCGCTGATTTTTGATTCTCACTTCGACTCCTATAAAGGTGCGATCGCCAATATCCGCATCATGGAAGGCGGGTTGAAGACCGGTGATGAGATTCGTATGATGGCTACGGGAAAAGCCTTTGAAGTTACGGAACTTGGCGTCTTTTTACCGCAAATGCATGCTGTCAGAGAACTGGAGTGCGGCAGTGTCGGTTACTTTGCGGCGAGCATGAAAAACGTGCGGGACTGCCGCGTCGGCGATACGGTAACCAATGCTGCCGACGGTGCGACGGAACCTCTTCCCGGTTATCGTCCGGCGGCGCCTATGGTGTATTGCGGGCTCTATCCGGTAGAAACGAATGATTATGATAATCTCCGTGATGCTTTGGAAAAACTCCATCTCAACGATGCGGCGCTGCTGTACGAACCGGAAACGTCATCGGCATTGGGCTTCGGATTTCGCTGCGGGTTTTTGGGTCTTCTCCATATGGATGTTGTCAAAGAACGGTTGGAACGGGAATATGGTCTCAGCCTGATCACGACGGCGCCGTCCGTCATTTATCATGTCTATCTGACGGACGGAAGCATGGTGACCGTTGACAACCCGTCTCTTTTGCCGGATATGACGAAGGTCGATCATGTTGAAGAACCGTTCGTGAAAACGACGATCATTATTCCGAAGGATATGGTCGGCACGGTTATGGAGATTTCCCAGAATCGGCGCGGGCAGTATTTGACGATGGATTATCTTGATGAGACGCGGGTGTCCTTGATCTACAATCTGCCTCTTTGTGAAATATTGTATGATTATTTCGACGTGCTGAAATCGGCGACACGGGGCTATGCTTCGCTCGATTATGAACTGAACGGTTATCAGCAGTCGCCGATGGTGAAAATGGATATCCTCATCAACGGCGATATCGTCGATGCGTTGAGTGTCATTGTTCACCGCGATTTTGCCAATCGCCGCGGCAGAGCGCTCGTCGAGAAGCTGCGCGGCCTGATTCCGCGGCAGCTTTTCCAGATTCCGATTCAGGCGGCCATCGGCAATAAGATCGTTGCCCGCGAGAATGTCGCGGCTTTACGTAAAGATGTTTTGGCAAAATGCTATGGCGGCGACATTTCACGGAAACGAAAGCTGTTGGAAAAACAAAAAGAAGGAAAGAAGCGGATGAAGCAGGTCGGCAGCGTCGAAATTCCGCAGGAAGCCTTTATGGCTGTCCTCCAAGTGGATGACACATGATCGGCGTGTACATCCATATCCCTTTTTGTAAGCAGAAGTGCCTTTATTGCGATTTCCCGTCATATGGCGGGATTTTGCGCTATAAAGAGGCCTATGTCGATGCGTTGTGCCGTGAGATCGGCGCTTCTCCGTATGGCGGGGCCGTCGTCGATACCGTTTATTTTGGCGGCGGCACGCCATCTCTTTTGTCGACGGCGGAAGCAGTGAGGATTATGACCGCCGTGCGGAAGACCTTTACTGTCGTGCCGGAAGCGGAGGTTACCTTTGAAGGCAATCCGGAGAGTTTGAACGGCGCCTATGCGGCAGACCTGGCCGCGGCAGGTGTTAATCGCCTCAGTTTCGGCGTTCAGACTTTCGACGATCGGCTCCTGCGTTCGCTGGGGCGTGCCCATACGGCGGCGATGGCGCGTGAAGCCGTGACGGCGGCTGTCGCAGGCGGCATTAAAAACATTTCTGTCGATTTAATGTACGGGTTGCCCGGTCAGACGACGGACGATGTGGCGGCCAGCGTAAGACGGCTGCTGCAACTGCCGGTCGTACACGCTTCCGTGTACAGCCTGATTGTCGAAGACGGCACGCCGTTGCAACGTCTTGTTGCCGGCGGCAAGGTCACCTTGCCCGGCGCCGCGGCGGTAGAAGCGATGGGAGCAATCGTGCGGCGCCAGTTGGCGGCCGGCGGTTTCGAGCATTATGAAATTTCCAGTTATGCCGTAAAAGGCCGGCGCAGCCGGCATAACAGCAAATACTGGCAGTGTTTGCCGTATATCGGGTTCGGCGTCTCGGCGCATTCCTTTGTCGGGAACCGGCGTTGGAGCAATATTGCCAATATTCCGACATATTGCGAGCGCGCCGGCCGGGAAACCGTCGCCGCTGAAGAAACGGTGATCACGCGACAGCGGGCGATGGAAGATTACTGCTTTTTGGCACTGCGCATGAAAGACGGCATCGATTATGTGAAATTCGCCGCTCAGTTCGGTTGTGCCATAACGGAACCCTTTGGACGCGTTCTGGCAAGCCTGGAAAAACAGGGCCTGATTACGGGAACGGAACGGGGCTGTCGGCTCAGTTCGACAGGTCTGGCATACGGAAATTATGTATTCGGCAAATTTCTGCAATCAGAATGAAGAGAGGCTTCAACACGCCGTACACGGCATTTGCCGAATTGACAAAAATACAGTTTTTGAGTATAATTTTTATGTGTGCAGTAACAGCACTCCCGAACAAAGGTTGGAGGGAGGGATAGATATGGCAGAAATCAGAGTTGGTAAAAATGAAACGTTAGACAGCGCTTTGCGCCGTTTTAAGCGTTCTTGCCAAAAGGCAGGAGTTCTTTCCGAAGTTCGCAAACGCGAACATTACGAAAAACCGAGCGTGCGGAGAAAGAAAAAATCCGAAGCAGCACGGAAGCGTAAATTCAGAGCATGAGCGAATGTCGGGTGAGAAGGTGATACCATGTCTCTAAAGGAAGATCTGACACGGGACATGAAAGACGCGATGAAGGCGAAAGAAGCCGGCAAGACGGCGCTTTCCGTTATCCGCATGGTTCGCG
This sequence comes from Megasphaera vaginalis (ex Srinivasan et al. 2021), assembly GCF_000478965.1. Taxonomy (NCBI): domain Bacteria; kingdom Bacillati; phylum Bacillota; class Negativicutes; order Veillonellales; family Veillonellaceae; genus Megasphaera; species Megasphaera vaginalis (ex Srinivasan et al. 2021). The sequence continues at coordinate 102,759 of NZ_AWXA01000008.1, read as the reverse complement.
CGGCGATTCGCAACGCGGAGATTGACGGAAAATGCGAGCTTGACGACGTCGGTGTCGGTGCTGTCATCGTCAAAGAAATGAAGCAGCGGAAGGAATCGCTTGCCGAGTTCGAAAAGGCCGGTCGTACCGATCTGACGGATCGGACAAAGGCGGAGATTGCCGTGTTGGAAAAGTATATGCCGCAGCAGCTCAGCGCTGAGGAAGTAGCCCATGTCGTACGACAGGCCATTGCCGGCGCCGATTCGGCTTCACTGAAGATGGGCGATGTCATGAAGATGGTCATGCCCCTTATTCAGGGCCGGGCAGACGGTAAAATCGTTTCAAAGACAGTAAAAGAAATCTTACAAAACAATTGATCGTTAATTTGAGAAAATCTATTGACAACGAGATAAATTGCTTGTAATATTTAAACATGCCCCAGGGCAGACAAAAAAATACGATTCAGTCAAAGAAGACTTCAAGCCGTTTTTAGGGGAGAAGTCTTTTTTATTTACCGAGGAGGAACGCAAATGAACATGGATAATCTGGTGTATGTAATTCCTGCAGGACAGTATGGTAAAGAAGGGGTGTTGGCATTACTGGAACAGCATCCGGAAATCAAGTTCGTTTCACTTGTCGGCGTCGATTTGGCCGGCAATGATACGGATGAAAAGATTCCCATTTCCGTTTTCTTTGAAGATTACGACAATTTCTTCAACGGTACGGCTGTGCAGACAGACGGCTCTTCTGTCGTTTTGCCGGGAATCGCCACCTTGTCCAATGCGCGTGTCGACATCAAGGCTGATGCCAATGTCAACTGGTTTGTCGATTATAATGACGGCAATGTGGATCCTATTTCGGGCAAGCCGATCGGTACGTTGCGTATTCCGAGCTTTTTGCGCCATGCGACGGGATATATTGATTCCCGTTCCATCTTGCGGCACAGCGTCGATTACGTAGCTGATGAAGTGTTGAAGCTGATCCGAAAATATGGCGTCAAAGGGCTTACCGTCAATCCTGATGATATTGAACGCCTGGTTTTTACGACGGCAACGGAATTGGAATTCTGGGTCAAATCACCCAGTCAGGATGTTGCCAGCCGTCTCCTCTCGACATCGCAGAAGCTGCAGGAGCAGTATTGGCAGCGTACGCACGGCGTCGTTCGGACGGCGTTGGAACAGACGGTGGAACGGTTGCAGCAGTATGGGTTGGAACCGGAAATGGGGCACAAAGAGGTCGGCGGTATTAAGGCGCAGATCGATGATTCAGGCAAACTGATCTTTGTACTGGAACAGCTGGAAGTGGACTGGAAATTCGCCAATGATCCCGTCCAGACGGCAGACAACGAAATTCAGGCCCGTATCATTGTTCGTGAAGTATTCCGCGAAAACGGTTTGGAAGTTACTTTCCAGGCCAAACCGATTCACGGTGTTGCCGGCAGCGGTGAACATACGCACGTCGGTATGGGGGCCATCATGAAAGACGGCAAATTTATCAATCTCTTCAATCCTGACGATATGAAAACCGAATTTTTGTCTTCCCTCGGTTACGGTGCCATTATGGGTATTTTGAAACATTACGAAGTTATCAATCCCTTTGTTTCTTCGACGACCGATTCGCTCAATCGATTGAAACCGGGCTTTGAAGCTCCCGTATGCATTGTTACCGCACTGGGCGGGGAAACGCCTGATGTGCCGACGCGAAATCGCTCCGTTCTGGCAGGGCTGATCCGCAATGCCGTAACGCCGAAGGCGACGCGGTTTGAAATGCGCTCGCCGAATCCTTTTACCAATACCTATACGGCGATTGCGCTCTTCTATTTGGCTGCTTTGGACGGCATTCGCTATGCGCTGACCCAAGGGAAAACGCCGGCTGCATTGCTTGCTGAATTGTCGAAGAAGGTCGGTGATGATGCCGATTATCTCGAAAAAGACAGGGCTTACCGTTCGGAAGTTGACGTTTTCGAAAACTTTACGGAAGAAGAACGGAACACGATGTTCGGGAAAGCGCCGGCAACGGTCTGGGAAAATTTCAAGGCGTTGCAGTCTTATCCGGAAAAATTGAATGATCTGGTGTGCGACGCTTTTGAAAGACGGGTTATGGAATCGTTTAAAGAAGCGTCCCTGATCCGTTGGGCGTTGGAACTGCAGCATCGTATCATTCCTGATAACCTGGAAACGGTCATCAGCTATCAGTCGCTTCATATGGAAAATAATACCAATCCCCTTGAAGAAGCTCGCTGGGTTACGATTAATCAGCTGCGTACGGAATTGGGACGCGATACGGAAAAGGACCTTTCTATCTTCTCGCGCATCAAGAAAGCGCTGGTCGCTAAAGACTATGATACGGCGTCGGCATTGATGATCGTTATGAGTGACAAGATGGATAAGCTTGCCGATCTGTATTATGAATACTCGCATAACGCCTTCTGATCGGGAAACGAAAGCATCCCGCTGGCGTTGTAAAAGGGCAATCAGCCCCTTGCAGTAACTGACTGCAAGGGGCTGATTGCTTTTTTGCTAAATAAATTTTATAGTGTATCCATAAGCTGTTGTAAGTGAGCCGTCAGTTTCATGTTTTCGCCGTAATCGACGGGGCAGTCGATGATAACGGGCTTCGTTTGGGCGAAGGCCTTTTTCAGCGTCGGTAAAAGATCCTCTGTTTTCGTAATACGGTATCCGATGGCGCCGACGCTTTCTGCGAATTTGACAAAGTCAGGATTGGTGAAATCGACGTACATGCTGTGTTTGTATTGCATTTGCTCCTTCCACTTGATCAGTCCGTAGCTGCTGTCATTGAAGATCAAAGTAACAAAATGGCAACCGAGACGGTGCGCGGTTTCAAATTCCTGGCAGTTCATCATAAAGCCGGCGTCGCCTGTGATGGCGAGGATGCGGCGCTCGGGATGGATGATGTTGGCGGCGACGGCGCCGGGGACGGCGATGCCCATGGTGGCGAATCCGTTGGAAATGAGGCAGGTATTCGGCTCATAGCAATTGTAATGTCTGGCGATCCAGACCTTGTTGGCGCCTACGTCGGAGATGACGATGTCATCTTTACCGAGTACGCTGCGGGCGTCGATCAGCGCTTTTTGCGGCTTCACCGGGAAAGACATATCGTTGGCATAGCTTTCGTGCTCCGCAACCATGCGGCGGCGGATCTCCATGGCAAAAGTAGGTTCTGCAAGACGAGCTGCTTTTTTCATAATGCGGCAAAGTGAATCGGGGATGTCGCCGATTACTTCCACTTGCGGCTGGTAACGCTTGTTGATATCGGCGGGCATGGTATCGATATGGATGACGTCCGTATTAGCCTGGTGCCAGTTGGACGGGGCGTATTCAATGATGTCGTAGCCGACGCAGATAACGAGACTGGCCTTTTCTAATACCTTCGTCTGGTAATCGGCCATGGGAATGCCGACGGTCCAAAGTGAATAGGGATTGTCAAAGGGGATGGCGCCTTTGGCCATCATCGTATTGATTACGGGCAGCTTCAGTTTTTCTGCGAATACGGTCAGCGCTTTGGCGGCATGACTGCGGATGACGCCGCTGCCGGCAAGAATGACGGGATTTTTGGCGTAAGAAATCATCTTTGCAGCTTCCTCGATTTCCTTTTCCAGCGCCGTCTCGATATTGATGGAACGGTGCGCAAGCGGCTTGGCATCTTCGTCAACAGGCATTTTGCTGATGTTGACGGGAATATCGATGAACGTTGCGCCCGGTTTTTCCCGTTCTGCATATTTGAAGGCGAGCCGCGTGATTTCCGGGATCGTATCAGGACGGACTACATTATACGAACGGCGTGTAATCGGTTCGAACATGGAACGCAAATCGAGGTATTGGTGCGCCGTAATGTGCATCTTATCGGTACTGACCTGTCCCGTAATGGCGACCAGCGGAGCGCCGTCGGAATCGGCGTCGGCAACGCCTGTGATCAAGTTGGTGGCGCCTGGCCCCAACGTCGCCATGCAGACGCCGGCTTTTCCGGTCAGGCGGCCGTAAATGTCGGCCATGAACGCGGCGCCTTGTTCATGACGTACGGTGATAAATTCAATTTTGGAATTTTCCAGAGCGTTCATGATGGCCAGGTTCTCTTCACCGGGTATGCCGAAAATGTAATGAACGCCTTCTTCTTCCAAACATTCAACCAATAAGTCTGCCGTGTTTTTCTGTTTTTTTGTTGTCGTCATCAGTGGGCTCCTTTTTTACGAATCTATCTGTATCTGCAACCGATTATAGTATGTGAAATGGATAATTGCAATTTCATAATATGAAAAACGATGTCCGTAAGCAGGTGATTATTGACGAAGGTCGTTTTTTAGAGATTTTTAATTATAAATAGTGTAAATATATACATAATATGTTTTGTGAAGAAAAAAATTATTTCTGCAAGGTATAAATACTTCCGCATATTTCCGCTTTGCATTATAGTATTATGTAAAGGCAGATAAAAAAAGAAAAAATCAGGTAAAATTGAAAGGTGAGATCATTGAATGAATATTCTTATCAGTTCGTGTCTGTTGGGACAGCAATGCCGCTATGACGGCGTCGTTAAGACGTATGCTGCCGTCGAAGCGCTTTTGGCCCATGAAGAGATCCACGTTATTCCGTTTTGTCCCGAACAAGGCGGCGGACTGTCTACGCCGCGGCCCGCGGCGGAACGGCGTGGCGAGCGTGTCGTGACCGCAGCTGCTGTTGATGTTACGGCCGCTTATCAACGCGGCGCTGCGGAGGCTTTGAAGCTGGCGATACGCTTCCGCTGTGTCGCGGCATTGTTGAAAGAAAAGAGTCCGTCTTGCGGCAGCGGAGCAATCTATGACGGTACGTTTACACGTACCCTGCGCGCCGGCGACGGCGTAACTGCGGAACGATTAAAACAAGCGGGCATTCCCGTATACGGTGAGAGCCGGGCAGCTGAGATCATGGATTTGCTTTCCTCGCATGTATTTACATCGTAGCCTCGCTTTGATACAATGGATTGGTACGCAGGGAGGTAAGACTAGTGAATACAGTCATACGTGAAGTCTTTGAATGGATATATTCCATCGTAATCGCTCTGGCCATTGCCATGGTGATCCATGTTTTTCTTTTTCAGCCGACGCGGGTTTCCGGTGAATCTATGGTGCCGACGCTGCACAACGGGGAATATCTCATCGTTGCCAAGTGGAGCCATGTTTTGCACTCGGAACCGGATTATGGAGACATCGTCATCATTGACAGCCGTGTCCGGTATACGCGTACCTGGCTGGATGATATTGCCGAACCGATGCACAATTACATCGCCTTTTTCAATTCGGCTCTGCAGACTCGCAATGTTTGGGTCAAACGCGTTATCGGCAAAGGCGGCGATACGCTGGCGTTCCATGACGGTAAAGTATGGCGCAACGGCGAAGCCTTGGATGAGCCCTATACGAATGAAGTGATGGAATATAGCCGCGGCGGTGAGATTACGATTCCCGACGGGTATGTTTTCTGTATGGGCGATAATCGCAATCACAGCAGTGACAGTCGTTTTATCGGGCCCGTTCCGATCGACCATGTTCTCGGCAAGGTGATTTGGTAAGATTTTCGTAAATTGCATATTTCCGGGAAACGTGAACAGGCGGGGCCTTTATGGCGCCGCCTGTTTTGTTGTTGTCGTCTGACTGGAAGTATTGCCGCGTGTATGGTATAATCTCCATATAACATTGATATTCAAAAAGGCGGTGTTTTCCAGTGAAAGCGAAAAAAATCTTAGTGGCCTTAGGGGTGACATTAGCTGTTTCCGCGTCTGCTTTTGCAGCGAAAGACCATATGTGGCAGTATAATCAGTTCACGGCAATTGACATGGACTCCGCAAAGGTTTCCTACGATAAGGGGATGACCATTCTGACCTTTGAAACGGTTGAGTCTGCCGGGGATTCGACGGATTACTGTACCTATGTGTATAACGTTGACGATCAGACGATCCAGTTGAAGGAACTCATTTCAAAGACGAAAAAAAGCAAATACAAGAGCACCTTTTATCCCGAATCGATAGCTAACGGCAATAATGTGATCAAAGCGCGCGCGCGTATGGCGAACGACGTTCTGGCGAAAGTTCAGCATGGTGTCAAATAATTTATAACCAAGAGAAAAGGACCCTGCCGGGGTCCTTTTTTGTCTTTGGCGAATATGGTAAAATAAAATTTATCAGTCTGAAGGGTGGGGGAAGGGTGAAAAAGTTTTTAGGAATACAGGAAGTCATTGCTAATGAAGAGATCATTTCCGGCGTTTGGAAAATGATCTTTTATGCGCCGGAAATAGCGGCAGAGGCCCGGCCCGGTCAGTTTGTCAATGTGCGGAAGGATAAGAGTCTTGTTTTTCTGCGCCGCCCCTTCGGCATCGTTGCTGCTAAAGACGGCGCCGTGACGATCATTTATCGTGTTGTCGGGATCGGGACGGAAGAGCTGACTGCAATGCGGGCCGGCGATCTGCTCAGCGTTGCCGGTCCTTTAGGAGACGGCGTTTTTTCCACGGCACCGGGTAAAACGCTGCTCGTCGGCGGCGGTGTCGGGCTGGCGCCGCTTATCTTTTTAGCCGATGTCCTGCCGGATCCCGTCGTTTTGATCGGCAGTAAGAACGAGGCGGAGACCTTCTGGGTGAGGTTTTTTGAACATGCTGCCGCCGAGATCTACGTGACGACAGACGACGGGACGGCCGGCATCAAAGGCGTCGCGGCGGCGGCGCTGCCGCAGATTTTCGAGGAACATGCTATTGACAGAATCGCTGTCTGCGGTCCGACGGCGATGATGCGAACGATAGCGGCGGCAGCTGCTGCTGCGAACATTCCTTGTGAGGTTTCCATGGAAAAACGGATGGCTTGCGGCATCGGTGCCTGTCTGGGATGTACGTTTGCAGGCAAAGCCAGCGGCCGGCGTTACAAGGTCTGTACGGACGGCCCTGTTTTCGCGGCAAAGGAGGTTTTCTGATGAATCGGAACTGTTTGGCCGTGAATTTCTGCGGTATTGCCATGAAAAATCCTGTCATGGGCGCGTCGGGAACCTTCGGCTTCGGTACGGAGTATGCCGATTTCATGGAACTGGGAGAGGTCGGGGCCGTTATTTCCAAGGGAATTACGCCCTTACCGCGGGCCGGTAATCCTGGTATTCGCATTGCCGAGACGGCGGCGGGGATGCTTAACTGCATCGGTTTGGAAAATCCCGGAGTCGACGTTTTTTTACGGGATATTCTGGGGAAAGCGGCGGCGCTTCCGACGCCGCTGCTTGTAAATATTTCGGCAGGCTCGGCGGAAGAGTACGGGCTTTTAGCGGAAAAGCTCGATGTTGCCGGCGTTGCCGGTATTGAAGTCAACATTTCCTGTCCCAATGTCAAAGAAGGCGGTATTGTTTTCGGTACGGATCCGAAGGCGGCGGCGGCCGTTACGGCAGCAGTGAAAAGGCATACGAAAAAACCTGTCATTTTGAAGTTGTCGCCGAATGTGACCGATATCGTCGTTATGGCCAAGGCCGTCGAAGCGGCCGGAGCCGACGGCATTTCCCTGATTAATACGATCACCGGTATGGCTATCGACATTTACAGCCGTCGGCCGCTGCTGGGCAATATTACCGGCGGCCTCTCCGGACCGGCGATTAAGCCCGTGGCGCTCCGCATGGTTTGGCAGACGGCTCGGGCCGTTTCTGTTCCCGTTCTCGGCCTGGGCGGTATCGCTACGTGGCAGGATGCCGTGGAATTTATGCTTGCCGGTGCATCTGCCGTCGCCGTAGGCGCCTGCAATTTTGTCAACCACCGGGCAGTTGCCGATATTGCCGCAGGACTGGCGCAGTATTGTCAAGACGAGGGAATCGCAAATATCCGTGATATTGTCGGCATGGCCGGAAAATAAGATTAAGCGAAGGACTCCTTACATGAGTAAGGAGTCCTTTTTGATAGGAATGAATGAAAGGGTTGTCATTATGTTTTGCGATGATAAATTAATATCAATAAAACGAATATAAATTTGATAAGAACATTGCATATTTAAAAATGAGACGATATAATCACGCTATAAACAGTGTAATTGTCGGTAAGAAGGGTTGGGATAGGAATGACGATGAATTCGGCAAATCAGGCTGTATGGATCGGCGTGGATGTGGGAACGACGGGGGTACGGGCGATCGCTTACACGGCGGAAGGCGTCAACGTCTGTTCTTCTGAAGCCTTTTATCCGCTTTTGACGCCGCGTCCGGATTGGGCGGAGGAAAGTCCGCTGCAGATTTATGAAGCCGTAGTATCCGTGATCGCCGAAACGGCGACGCAGTTGCGTTATAAAAACAAGGAGCTGTCAGGAATTGCTTTGAGTACGGCCATGCACAGTTTTGCCGGACTTGATGAACGGAAAGAACCGTTGATGGACATGCAGACTTGGGCCGACAGCCGCAGCGCCGGAGTCGTCAGGGAAATGAAACGGGATGAAGCGCTGTGCCGTTCGTTTTATGAACGGACGGGCTGCCCGATCCATGCCTGCTATCCGCTGGCAAAGATCATTTGGCTGCGCCGCAACCAGCCGGAGCTGTTTGCGAAGATGAAGTTCGTCGGTTCGCTGAAGGATTATATTTTCTATCATTTAACCGGTGAATGGGTTCTGGACAGATCGTCAGCCAGTACCAGCGGACTGTATAATGAACGGGTTCTGTGCTGGGACAGAGAAATTATGGCTTATGCCGGGATCGCCGAATCCTGCATGCCCCCTGTCGTCTCCACCACGTACAGCGGCAGTCTGACGGGCCAGGCGGCGGCGGCCGTCGGTCTGCCGGCAGGTTTGCCTGTCGTTATCGGCGCTACCGACGGCGTTCTCGTCAACGTCGGCATCGGCGCCGTCAATTCCGGTCAGCTGAGCGGCACGATCGGTACGAGCGGCGCATTGCGCATGCTGACGAAGACGCCGAAGACGGACAGGAAGATGAGGACATGGTGCTATAATCTGACCGATGACATGTGGGTTGCCGGCGGTGCCATCAATAACGGCGGCATGATCCTGCGTTGGGTTCGCGACAAGATCTGCCATTACGGCGGCAGCGCCTTGGAAAGTCTCGATATTGATCCGTACGATTTGATGACGATGAAAGCCGCGCATATTGAGCCCGGCGCTGACGGATTGATCTGCCTGCCGTACTTCACGGGAGAACGGGCGCCGTATTGGAATTCGGAACTGCGCGGCATGTTTTTCGGATTTTCTCTGAATCACAGCCGTTCTCATATGATTCGCGCCGTCATGGAAGGCATTTGCTATAGTCTAAACAGCGTTATGCTGGCCTTGAAAGAATTCGGCGCTGTTGCGGATATCCGCGTCAGCGGCAGCTTCACGAAATCGGAATTATGGCTGCAAATATTGGCTGATATTTTGGGCGAAGCGATTACCTTGCCGGATAACAGTGAAGGCGCCGCTTTCGGCGCCGCCGTTTTGGGCTTCATTTCGAACGGACAATTGCAGACCATTGCGGATACAGCCAATCTCGTTCATGCCAAAAAGATATATACTCCGCAAGCCGATCATGTGGCGGCATATGAAGAACTGTACGGTATTTTTGAGCGTATTTACGACCATTTGCTGCCGGAGTTTGCGGCGATTACGGACTATCAGAAGAAAAGATGCTGAAGAAAGGCGGAAACAAGATGGAAAATGACATCGGCGTTGTCGGCATGGCCGTAATGGGCAGTAATCTGGCGCTGAATATGGCGGATCACGGAGCGGCTGTCGCCGTTTATAACTATACGCCGGATTTGACGGAAAAATTTATTGCCGAAGAAAAACATGAGAAAATTACCGCCTATTATGAATTGGAAGCCTTTGTTTCTTCTTTGAAGAGGCCGCGCAAGATCATGCTCATGATCATGGCCGGGGCTCCCGTCGACATGATGTTGGAACAGTTGCTGCCGTTTTTGGCAGTCGGTGATGTCGTCATTGACGGAGGGAACTCTTATTATGGCGATACACAGCGCCGTTTTGAGCGTTGTCAGGCAGAAGGCATTCATTTTTGCGGCGTGGGTATTTCCGGCGGCGCCGCGGGAGCGAGATTCGGCCCGGCTATCATGCCTGGCGGCAGCAAAGAAGGATATGGCGAAATCAAAGGCTTTTATGAGGCGATCGCCGCCAAAGCGGAAGATGGAAAACCTTGCTGCGCTTATATCGGCGCCGGCGGCGCCGGCCATTTTGTGAAGATGGTTCACAACGGTATTGAATATGCCGATATGCAACTTATTGCCGAGGCTTACTTGCTGTTGAAACATGTCGGTCATTTTACGAATCGGGAGATAGCCGATGTGTTCCGCTTGTGGAACCAGGGCGAGCTGAAAAGCTTTCTGATTGCGACGGCTGTCGAGGTTTTTGCCGCAGATGACGATCTCGGCACAGGCCAGCTGATCGACAAGATTGCCGACTGTGCGGGGCAAAAAGGGACCGGGCGCTGGACCAGCATCGAAGCGATGCGCCTTGGCGTCGATATATCCCTGATTACGGCGGCCTGTAACGCCCGCGTCATGTCAAATGCGTCAGGTCGTGCAAAGGGACAGAAATCGCTGGTGCGACCTACAGGCGGCAAGGGCGGAGCGAATCTGGTTGAGACGATACGGAAAAGCCTGTATACGGCGAAGATCGTCGCTTATGCGCAAGGTTTTTCCCTTTATAAAAAAGCCTCGGAAGCGTATGGATGGGATCTTGATTATGGCAGAATCGCCGCCATTTTTCGGGCCGGCTGTATCATTCGTGCCGAATTTCTGAATAAGATCACTGCTGCTTATGAAACGGACCCGGCTTTAGATAATCTTCTGTTCGCGCCGTTTTTTCTGAAGCGTGTCAATGAAGGTGCGGACAGTCTGCGGCAGATTGTTTCGACGGCTGTTTGTGCCGGTGTTCCCATTCCGGCTTATGCCAACGCCGTCGAGTATTTGGACGCTTACGCCAGCCCGCAGGTCGGCGCCAATGTGATCCAAGGCTTACGGGATTATTTCGGCGCGCACACGTATCGCCGTCTTGATCGTGACGGTGCCTTTCACTATGAATGGGGGCTGCATGACTGATTTTTTTGCCGTTTTTCCTGCGGCATGCATTTATTTTATTTTTAGGAGGTGTGCGTTATGCCATTAGTTATTTTAGCCATTGGTATACTCATCCTGTTTTTCCTCATTGTCAAGGTCAAGCTGAACAGTTTTCTGGCCCTGCTGCTTGTAGCCGGTCTCGTCGGCATTGCCGAAGGATTGCCCTTGACCAAATTGATTCCGACCATTGAAAAAGGGTTGGGCGGAACTTTGGGCGGCTTGGCGATCGTCGTATCTTTCGGCGCCATGCTCGGTAAGCTGATGGCCGAAAGCGGCGGTGCGCAGCGAATCGCAACGACGCTGATCCGCGTTTTCGGCAGGGAGAATGTCAAATGGGCCGTATGCCTGACCGGATTCATTGTCGGTATTGCCTTATTCTATGAAATCGGCTTCGTCCTGCTTATTCCTTTGGTCTTTACGATCGCGGCGGAAGCCAAGATACCCTTGCTTGAAGTGGGGATCCCCATGGCTGCGGCTTTATCCGTTACCCACGGTTTTTTACCGCCCCATCCGGGGCCGACGGCCATTTCCGTTATCTATAACGCCGATATCGGGACGACGTTGGTTTACGGCGCGATTTTAGCGATCCCGACAGCCATCGTTGCCGGACCTGTGTACTATAATTTTACGAAGGATATCAATCCGGCCATTCCGCAGGGCTTATATAATCCGAAAATTTTCAGCGAAGAAGAAATGCCCGGCTTCGGCATTTCCGTATTTACCGCTCTTGTTCCCGTTGTCCTGATGGCGGCTTCGGCCATTGCCAAACTTGTTCTGGATCAGGCTTCACCGTTGGCTGTAACGCTTGAATTCCTCGGCCAACCCGACATGGCGTTGACGATTTCCGTGGCTATTGCCGTTTATACTTTCGGCATCGGCCGCGGTAAGGCGATGAAAGAGATTATGGAAACCGTAAAGGATGCCGTTCTGGCCATTGCCATGATCCTGCTCATCGTCGGCGGCGGCGGCGCGCTGAAGCAGATTCTGATCGACAGTGGTGTCGGCGCTTATATTGGCAATGTTGTTGCCGGTGCCGATTTGTCGCCTCTTTTGTTGGCCTGGCTCGTCGCTGCCGTCATTCGAACGGCCTGCGGTTCGGCGACTGTCGCCGCGTTGACGGCCGGTGGGATTGCCGCTCCCATTTGCGCTGCTACCGGTGCCAATCCGGAACTGATGGTCTTGGCCACCGGCGCCGGTTCGCTTATCTTCAGCCCGCCCAATGATCCCGGCTTTTGGCTCTTTAAAGAGTTTTTCGGGCTGACCGTTAAAGAAACGGCGCGCACCTGGTGCGCTTTGGAAACGATTATCTCGCTTATGGGGCTCATCGGCGTCATGGTCTTAAACCTGTTTATTGCCTGAGCGGGGGATTGATCATGTCTCGGGAAGAAATCGAACGGATACCTTTTTTGCGCGGCGCGTATGAAGGGTTGACGAAATCGGAACGACAGATCGCCGCCTATATTGCGCAGCGGCCGCGGCGGATCATGAAAGAGACGATTCCCGGTATTGCCGCGGCGACGGGCAGTTCGGAAATTACCGTATCCCGTTTTTGCAAAAAGCTGGGATTTCACGGGTTGCAAGAGTTGAAACGGGCTTTGACGGCCTATCTCACTGCCAATGAAATGAAAGAATACCATGATATCGAGGCAAGTGATTCGTGTCGCGTCGTTGCGGAAAAGGTATTTCAGAACCTTTCGGAAGGCTTGCAGGATACGCTGCGTTTATTGGACTACGAGACGGTAGACGCGGCGGCGGCCGTCCTGCGCCGGGCGCGGCGAGTCGCCATTTACGGTTTTGGCAATTCGGCCACGGTCTGCAAGGATCTGGCGGCGCGCTACGTGCGGCTCGGATTGACCGTTCAGGCGTATGCGGATCCGCACATGCAGGTGACTTCGGCTGCGCTGCTGACGGCAGCCGATGCGGTAATTGCCGTTTCTCACAGCGGCGCTTCTTACGAACTGCTCCAGTCGGTTGAGGCGGCCAGAAATAGAGGGGCATCAATTATTTCCATTACCAGCCATCTGCAGTCGCCGTTGGCCAAGCTGTCGGACTATTGCCTGCACGGCATGGGCCGGGAAGTGAACTATTCATCCGAAGCCGGCGCTTCGCGATTGATCCACATGGCGATCGGCGATGTCCTCTATACGCGTATGGCTATGGCCGACCCCGATGCGTTTGCGGCTAACATGGAACAGATGCGGCATGAAATTATGAAAAAGAGAAGGTAATCGTTATCAAGACGTTCTTTCCTGGGAAAGAGCGTCTTTTTCGTATTCGCACAGGTGATTCCCCTTGCTTTCCATAGGAAAAACGCGTTGTTTATGATATACTGAATTTATCACCTTTTACGTCGAAGACAAAGAGGGGATGCACTGCCAGATACTGTCTGTTAGGAGGACATGATGTTCGGATTTGATTTTGCAAGTATTATCGCCGGTATTCCCGGTTTGCTTATGGCGATGGTTTTTCATGAATTCGCCCATGCCTTTGTTGCCGACAGGATGGGGGATCCGACGCCGCGTATGACCGGCCGTCTGACTTTGAATCCTGTGGTGCATATTGACCCTATCGGTCTGATCATGCTTTTTGTCGCCCGGTTCGGCTGGGCCAAGCCGGTCATGATCAATCCCAACCATTTCAAAAATTGGCGAAAAGGGGAAGTTTGCGTTTCGCTTGCCGGTCCGGCGGCGAATTTGCTGTTGGCCTTTCTGGCTATGTTCGTCAAGGTCTGCTTATTTAAAACGGGGCTTCTGTTTTCGCATGGACTGAATCTGGTTCTCGACTTGATCGTTCTCTATAATGTCAACTTTGCTATTTTCAACCTGATCCCCATACCGCCGCTGGACGGTTCCCGTTTGCTCACCGTTCTGTTGCCGTCACGATGGTCGTACCGGTTGGCGGCGTTGGAGAGGTATTCGTTCCTGATTCTGATCGTTTTCGTTATGACACCTGTTTTTTCGTATATATTGATTCCCTTGCAACGTCTTGTGTTGGGAGTGTTTGGCATATTTTTTTCCCTATTCCTGTAAGGAGGTACGGCATATGAAGCGACTTTTTCTTCCGGCAGTTTTTCTGACGATTTTTTCCGGCATGCAGTCTTTTGCGGCCTTCGATTACAACCAGTCCGTTGATGAAGCGGCGATTGATCCGTTGACGGCATATCATACGCTTTACCTCGGTATGCCGCGCAGTGATTTTTCCGCCAACTTTTCCGTGCTTTCCGACTGGACCTTTTACAGCCGTCCCGAGGCTCTGACAGAATGGGCCGAACGCAGTACTGTTGCCAATGACGTGAAGGTTACCGAAGGCGTATCGGTTTATACGGAAACGACTGCCGCCAAGGCCCGTGTATTGGCCTTTGAAAACTATTTTAAGACAGATAAGAAGAAGGTGGCGCAAGCTATTTACAGTCGTATTATTGCGACGATATATGCAGGCGTAGAAGATTTTCCGGAATCACAATCGGGAAATCAGATGACGTGGGTTCAAAAAGATGTTACCATTGTCGTGTCCTTTGACGGCAAAAAAGCGGATGACGGCCAATATATCGTCCGCATACGGCGGTATAATAACAGCGTTCTCAAGGCATAGCGGTTGACAGGGAACGGACTCTTCGCTATAATGAAAATACCAATTTTACCTTTTGACTTTTACGACTTACTTGAGGTGATATAAATGAACAGTATCAAGACGGTTTTTCTCATGACCCTTTTAGCCTGCATTCTGATACTTATCGGCAATATTTTCGGCGGTCGTCAGGGTATGATGATCATGTTCGTTGTCGCCATTGCCATGAATTTTTTCTCATACTGGTTCAGTGATTCGATGGTGCTCAAAATGTACCGCGCCGAAGAGGTCGGCGAGTCGCACCGCTTGTACCGGATCGTAGCGGAGTTGGCGCAGCGCGCCGAGTTGCCGATGCCGCGAGTATATATTATTCCGACGGACGTGCCCAATGCGTTTGCCACGGGACGCAGCCCTTCCCATGCGGCGGTCGCGGCGACGGCTGGTATTTTGGACATGCTTGATGACGAAGAGATCCGCGGCGTTTTGGCCCATGAGCTGTCTCATGTCCTGCATCGCGATATTTTGATCAGTACCATAGTTGCCTGTTTTGCCAGCGCTATTTCCATGATTGCCAATATGGCGCAGTGGGCGGCCATTTTCGGCGGCGGCCGCGGCGATGATGACGATAACGGCGGCGGTATTATCGGACTGTTGGCGACGATTATCATCGCGCCGTTGGCGGCGTCGCTGATTCAATTCGGTATTTCCCGCACACGGGAGTACATGGCGGACGAAGAAGGCGGCCGGATGAGCGATGATCCGCTGGCCTTGGCCAGAGCGCTGGCGAAGATCGATAATTACGCTCATCGCCGGATTCTTCCCGGAGCGACGAAGGCGACGGCGCATATGTGCATTATCAATCCGTTCTCCGGTATCGGCAGCGGACTGGCCAGCCTTTTCAGTACACATCCGCCGACGGCAGAACGAATTGAACGGTTGGAAAAATTGGATCGCGAATTACATGGCTAATATTGAAAAAGTGCCTCTTCTTCGAAGCAGGCACTTTTTTTCGTCTCGCCTTGCAGGTGATAAAAGCACAATGGTATACTGTGAATATACATTTTCTTTACAGGAGCTGATAACATGGAAATCAGACAGGCGACGACAGCCGATATCGACGCAGTGGAAGCGACGTATACGGAATTATTGACCTATGAAGCGGCACACGGTACCGCGTCGAACTGGGTTCTCGGTCTTTATCCGGTGCGCCGGACGGCGGAACTGGCCGTCGGGGAAGGGTCGATGTTTGTGCTGACTGAAGGCGGTAAACTCTGCGCGTCCATGATTTTAAACGAAAAACAGGGAAAGGAATACCGTTTGATTCCTTGGCGCTACGTGCATGATGCAAAGGAAATTATGGTGCTTCACACCTTGTGCATCCCGCCTTCACAGCAGCGGCGCGGATACGGGAAGAAGATGGTCCTCTATGCTCTCGAATATGCAGCGGCTCACGGTTACAAAGCCGTGCGCATCGATACTTGGTTTTACAATACCGCCGCTGCGGCTTTGTATACGGCTTGCGGTTTCCGCTTTGCCGGCACGGCTTCGACAAAGCTTGAAGGCGTTATTGATGAGGAAGAGAAATTTTTTGAGTGCAAGATTACTGGTTGATGAGGCATAGGTAAAAGGTATGTATGTGGTTTTCCGACAGGCATTAGACAGAACCGGTCATTCCTCTTACAATGAAGGCAGCGGCGGCGGATTGTTCTGTCGGCGCCGGTTGATGACTGCAATTTATTTTTAGTTTGGAGGAAGCAGCGATGACTAATCAAGATGACAGGGAGATACGGCGTAAGGCGCAGAAAATAGTGCAGACGGCGGGGCGGGACCAGTTGGGACGTTTTGCTCCCGATTTCGCCCGTTACAATGACGATATCCTTTTCGGTGAAGTGTGGTCACGCAACGATAAGCTGTCGTTGAAGGAACGAAGCATTATTACGGTTTCGTCACTCATTTCACAGGGGATTACGGACAGTTCCCTTAAATACCATCTGCTGACGGCTAAGGTGAACGGCGTAACCAAGGAGGAAATGGCGGAGATCATTACACAGCTCGGATTTTATGCCGGCTGGCCGAAAGCATGGGCGGCTTTTACCTTGGCCAAAGAGGTGTACGGCGCCGATTGATCGGGTTGATCTTTTTCACTGCACGAAAAGGCGGGGCGGTCATCCGTAGACGCCCGTGTCGCGGCGCGGAAGTGTGTGCAATCGTGCCGGTAAGGAGGAAAACAATGGTGTTTTCCGGGACAGGGGCTGTTGAGCCGGAACTGTGTGAAGCCGTTATGGCAGCGCAGAGTGTCGTCGCTGTGCAGCATGAGCGTATACGGATGAAACCCGCCCTCCGTCACCAGATGCAGTCTGGTGACGGAGGGCGGGTTTCACGATATCAAGCAGGGTTATATGAATTCAGACAGGTCCTTTTCAATGGCATCAAGCCAGGCCTTACTGGTGTCACCGTCACGACGCCGGCAGATGAACGGATGCCTGACGACGGCACCGGCGCAAGCGGTTTCCAGCGTTTGCAGCGTAGCGATGATGTCCGTTGAGCCGGATGTAGCAAAGGGGATAACCGTTTTGTTTTCAAAATCGCATTTCTTCAAAAATTGTGTCATGAAGGCGGGGACGTCGTAGTACCAAACGGGGTAGCCGATAAAGATCGCGTCATACTGGGACGTATTCGGTATGGACGCTGTTACGCCGGGGATGCGGCGCGTTATTTTTTCCCAGCCGGCTTGGAGAACGGCAAGGAGATAATTACCGTATTTTTTCTGCGGCGTCAAGGCGATGACATCGCAGTGAAAGCGGCTTTCGATCTTTTCGGCCAATGCTTTGGTGCGGCCCGTTTGTGAATAATATATAATCAGTGATTTCATAGAAAACCTCCTATCGGATACGGTAAGCTATATTTCTATTGTAAATCAACTGTCGTAAAGAAAACAGTGTTTTCAAATTTTTTTTCAGTGAGTCAGGCGACGTGTGATAAAATGGTAAAAACACAGGAAATTTAAGCTATATCGGAAAGAAAAGAAACGTGAGGGATTAAGATCATGAAAAAGCGAATTCTGGGAATTATCGGTGCCGGTCATGTCGGCGCTCATGTTGCTTATGCCGTCGGTCTGAAGGGAAGTGCCGATGAGGTGCGGATCTTGGATATAAACGAAAATTTGTTGACCAGTCAGTGTCAGGATCTGATGGACGCCGTCAAATACATGCCTCATCGTATTTCGTACGGTGCCGCGACATGGGCTGACCTGAGAGACTGTGATCTTCTCGTCAATGCCTTGGGGCCGACAGAACGATATGTGACGGAAGACAGGAATGATGAAATGGACTATACCGTAAAAGCGGCCGCCCTTTGCGGTGAGGAAATCAAGCGTTGCGGCTTCGACGGCATTCTCCTCAATATTACGAATCCCTGTGATGTCGTTACCGCTGTTTTGGCTGCCCGTTGCGGGTTGCCGGCACGACGTGTTTTCGGTACCGGCACGGGACTCGACACGGCACGGCTCATCAATTTTCTGGCACAAAGCACGGGGCTATCACACGGCTCGATTACGGCGTATATGATGGGGGAACACGGATTTGCACAAATGGTACCGTGGTCGCTCGTGCGTTTCGGCGGCCGTCCTTTGACCGAAGTGGCGGCACAGGCGCCGTTCGACTTCGACAGAGACCGCCTCAGGCAACAGACCATCGATGCCGGTTGGGCCGTGTACAGCGGTAAGCGGGCAACGGAATACGGCATCTGTTCGACGGCGATGAAGATCATTGACGCCGTTTTTCACGATACGAAAGAGATCATGGCGGTCAGCGCTTTTTTGGACGGGCCTTACGGCCAATACGGCATTTATTGCGGTTGTCCCGCCGTCATCGGTGCCGCCGGCGTGGAGAAGGTAATGGACTATGCGCTGACGGCGGAAGAAGAAAAAGAATTTCGGCGCTGCTGTCGCGTCGTCAGAGACAATATTGCCGCCGCAGAATCGCTTCTGGCTTCGGAAAAGGCTCAGGTTCTTGATTTATGAGCGTCGATAACAGTATAATTTAAAAAGAATATCTGAATTTATCTCACGGAGGAAGCAGTATCATGATTACATGTAACGGCAGCGGCAATCCGGATGCGATTGCTCTCGGCATTGATAAGCGTTTGCGCGCGTTATCCCATTTGTCAAAAGAAGAAGGGGAGCTTCTTCGAGCCTATGTGAACAACAGGCCGGAATTGCTGCATTATCGGTCGATACATACCTTTCACTGTCTGTATGAAGACAGGGTGCGTACGTATTTTCTCGTCGGACTGGAAAATAAGCCGCTCCGTTACAGCATGCACGAAGATTTTTTGGCTGCCAAACGCATCACTGCCGCTGCCATGTCGGAAGGCGTTACGGAGTTGGCCGTATTCATCGATACCTTGGAAATGGATATGGTATCTTTGATCGACGGACTGCTGTATCGTAATTATGCGTTCAATCGCTATAAACGAGAGGCGGAGGAAGAGTCGATAAAAAATATCAACCTGATTACGTCCAGCCTGAAAATAAAGGATTTCAATACGCTTTGCTATGTATATTCTTCCATCTATGAAGGCGTGTATCTGGCCCGTGATCTGGTGAACACGCCTTCCAACGACTTGACGCCGCGCCGGTTCTGCGACTTGGCGGCAACTATTTGCAAAGGCGACAACATGGAAGTCGAGGTCATGAATAAATGGAATCTGGAAAAGCGGAATATGGGAGGAATTGTTGCCGTCGGTAAAGGCAGCATGAACCCGCCGCAGCTGTTGACGCTGTCTTACAAAGGCGATCCGGACAGCAGAGAGACGGTAGCCGTTGTCGGCAAAGGGATTATTTATGACAGCGGCGGCTTGTCCTTAAAAAGTCACGCCGCGCTGGAATTCATGAAAGACGACATGGCCGGCGCCGCCGCCGCGCTGGGAGTTATGCGGGCGCTGATGTTGCTGAAATATCCGATCAATGTCGTTGCTGTCATGCCTTTGGCGGAAAACGTTCCGTCCAGCATGTCTTACCGCGTTGACGATGTGATTACGATGTATGACGGTCATACGGTGGAAATTAAGAATACCGATGCCGAAGGCCGCCTTATCCTCGCCGATGCCGTTACGTATGCGCAGGAGAAGGGCGCGACAAGGATCATCGACTTGGCGACGCTGACAGGAGCTTGTGTTACCGCCTTGGGGACGATTCGTTCCGGCATGTTCGGCAATGATCAGGAGTGGATGAACCGATTCTTTGCTGCCGCCGGCAGGGCTCATGAAAAGGTCTGGCAGCTGCCGTTGGACAGGGAATACGAAGAGGAGTTGAAAAGCACTGTTGCCGACTTGAAAAATGTCGGTTCGACCGGATCCGGCGCCGGTGCTATCGTGGCGGCGCAATTCATCAAGCAATTCGTGAAGCCTGAAACGGCCTGGATTCATCTCGACATTGCCGGAACCGCTTTTAGTGAAAAAAAGGATGAAAGCGGTTTCAGCGGCGCTACCGGCGTAGGGGTCAAGACGATTCTGGAATTTTTGCGAGGCGGACGATGATGAAGGCGGATCTGCACATGCACACAACTTGTTCCGACGGTCTCCACACGCCGGCGGAACTGACGGCAATGGCTGCGGCGGCAAAGCTTGACGTCATCGCTATTTCCGACCACGATACGATGGCGGCATATGACGGTACGCACAGGCTGCATGATGGTGTAAAGATTATCAGCGCCATTGAAATGAGCAGTGACTGCGCCGATGAAGATGTCCATATTCTCGGCTATCATCTGGATCCGGCGAACGAAGAGTTGCAGGACTATTGCCGCGATTTCAAGGAGCGGCGCGCAGTACGGGCAAGAAAGATCGTTGAGAAATGCACGGCTCTCGGCTATGCGCTTGATCTCACCGTTGTCAATGATATACTGCGGCGCGGCGGTACTGTCGGCAGACCGCATATTGCGGCTATGTTGGTGGAAAAAGGCTATTTTTCATCAGTTTCTGCGGTCTTTGAAAGGATCCTTTCCCGTAACGGCCCGGCTTACGTTCCCTATGATCGTTACGATATCGACGCCTGCATTGAACTCATTCACCGTGCCGGCGGCCTGTCCTTTTTAGCGCACCCGTCGCTGCTTAAAGCGGCCTTGCCGCAGGTCTTGCAGCATCCCTTCGACGGCATAGAGGTATATCATCCGAAGAATCGGGGCCGGTATGACGAATTTCTCGGCATTGCGCGGGAAAAGGATTGGCTGGTCAGCGGCGGTTCCGATTACCACGGCACGATCGGCCGCTACCCTGACGGTCTCGGCGTTTTTTCCTTTGATGCGGCGCCGTTGCAGCCGCTCCTTTCTTATAAAGGATGAGAAAATGAAAATTATCGGATTTATCGGCCCCAGCGGCACCGGCAAAAGCCACCATGCGCTGGTTGTCGCTTATGACAATCATATTGACAGCATCATTGACGACGGTCTTCTCATCTATCAGAACCGCATTATTGCCGGCTGTTCCGCAAAAGATGAGACCAATCGCATGCGCGCCGTTCGCTGCGCCATCTTTCTTGAGCCGTCTCACGCCGCAGCCGTCCGCGAGGCGCTGAGCCGGGTAAAGCCGGAAAAACTGTTGATCCTGGGGACATCGAAGCACATGGTGCAGCGCATCCGCGAAGCCTTGTATTTGCCGCCTGTCGATGCGTATATCCGGATTGAAGAGGTTTCCTGCGCCGCCGAGATCGCCAAAGCCAGAGCCATCCGCAAAGCGGAGGGAAAACATATCATTCCCGTGCCGACAATGGAATTGAAATCCCATTTTCACGGCTATCTCCTCGATCCGATCCGTTCGTTTCTCCACAACCGGAGCGGCAAAAAAGGACCTGATTTCGAACAGTCCGTTGTCAGACCGATCTTCAGTTATTACGGTAAGCTCATCTTTTCTGATGACGTCTTTTTCGCTCTGATCCGTCATTGTTTGGCCGGGATCGACGGTATCGTCAAGGTAAACCGCGTCAAGGTGGCGAAGAATTATGTGCCGGGCAGCAACGGACTGGCCGTCGTTTTGGGCGTTACCGTCCGGTACGGCGTCCATATTAAGACGCTGATGCAGCGGATCCGCTGTTCGCTGCAGGACGACATCGAGTATACGACAGGCATGTCCGTCGACATTCTGAAGATTACCGTTCGTGATGTCGTCGAGTAAAATCCGTCTGTTGACAAGGCTGCGAGCCAGTTTGTATAATGAAAAAGGAATCATGTGACTGACGGAAGTGGGCTGACCACAGGGAGCATGATCGATAAAAAGCCGACCGTCTGGGCAAATGAGTCCGGGAGTGTCGGTGTTTTTTTTATTCCCAGGAGGAAATGACGATGAAAGAACTGCAATTGAAATACGGATGCAATCCCAATCAGAAGGCGACGAGAGTGTATATGAAAAACGGCGGCGACTTGCCGCTTGAAGTTATGAACGGCCGTCCCGGCTATATCAATTTGCTCGATGCGCTGAACAGCTACCAATTAGTTAAAGAACTGAAAGCAGCGACAGGACTGCCGGCTGCGGCCTCGTTCAAGCATGTCAGTCCGGCAGGCGCTGCCGTGGCTGTTGAAATGAGCGATACCTTGAAAAAGATATATTACGTTGACGATTTGGAACTGTCGCCGTTGGCCGGAGCCTATGCCTGTGCCCGTGGCGCTGATCGCATGAGTTCGTACGGCGATTTCGTCGCCCTTTCCGATACGTGCGACGCCGCGACGGCGACGCTGCTGAAACGGGAAGTTTCAGACGGCGTTATCGCACCGGGATATACGGAAGAAGCGTTGAAAATTTTGAAGGAAAAACGGCAAGGCTCGTATTGCGTATTGAAGATCGACGCCGCTTATGTGCCTGCAGTGCCGGAGCATAAAGAGGTCTTCGGCGTTACCTTTGAGCAGGACCGCAATAACGCGGTCATTACAAAGGATCTTTTTGCCGTTCGGCCGACGCGCAACAAAGAGATTCCCGAAAGCGCGCAGCGTGATTTGCTCGTGGCGCTGATTACCTTGAAATATACGCAGTCAAATTCGGTTTGCTATGTTAAAGACGGCATGACGATCGGCGTCGGTGCCGGACAGCAGTCGCGCGTCCACTGTACGCGCCTGGCAGGGAATAAGGCCGATGTCTGGTGGCTCCGGCAGAACCCGAAGGTGTTGGCGTTACCTTTCAGGGATGATATCCGTCGCCCTGATCGTGACAATACGATAGACGTTTATATCTCCGATGATTGGGAAGACGTCCTTGCCGACGGTGTGTGGCAGCAGTTCTTTACAAAAAAGCCGGAGCCTTTGACCGGGCGGGAAAAGAAAGAGTGGGTCGCACAACTTCGCGGCGTGGCTCTCGGCAGCGATGCCTTTTTCCCCTTTGGTGACAATATTGAACGCGCCCATCGCAGCGGCGTCGAATATATTGCACAGGCAGGCGGCTCCATTCGCGACGACAATGTCATTGAAACGTGCGATAAATATAATATGGCCATGGCGATGACAGGACTCCGTTTATTCCATCATTAAAGGATGGCAGACCGAAAGAGGTGACAAGTAAAAATACTTGACACCCCTTTCCCTTTCCTGTATACTTGCAACGTACGAATGACAGAGGCGGTGAAATCATGTTGGAAGATGTGCTTCGCAAAGGGCGGCTGTTGGACATATACGGGCCGTTACTGACGGAACGGCAGGAACGATGTATGGACATGTATTTCAATCAGGATCTTTCTCTCGCCGAAATCGGCGTAAATTTGGAAATATCCCGGCAAGGCGTTCATGATTTGCTGCATCGCGCCTCGCAGTCATTGGAACATTACGAAGCGAAGCTGCACCTGTTGGAACGGGCGCAGGTTCTGCAACGGGAAGTGGAAATGGCCGCCCGCCTTCTGGAAGGCGGCAGTACGGCGGAAATAGAAGAAGCAAAACGAATTTTACATCGCATCGAACTGTAAAGAAGGAGGTCCTCATGCCATTTGAAAGTCTTTCCGAACGCTTTCAGTCGGCTTTTAAAAAGCTTCGCGGCAAAGGCAAACTCTCGGAAGATGACGTTAATGAAGCGCTGAAAGAGATACGCCGCGCCCTTTTGGAGGCAGACGTCAACTTTGCGGTCACGAAGGATTTCATCAAAAAGGTTAGGGAAAAGGCTGTCGGAGAAGAAGTATTCAGCAGTCTGAATGCGTCGCAGACGGTCATTAAAATCGTTCGCGACGAATTGACGGAACTTCTCGGCGGAACGCAAAGCCGCATTGCGATCTCTTCACGGCCGCCGACGATCATCATGTTGGCAGGTCTGCAAGGCGCCGGGAAGACGACGACGGCGGCAAAGCTGGCGAAGAAGTTGAAAGGGCAAGGGAAACAGCCGCTCCTGGTGGCTTGCGACGTGTATCGTCCGGCTGCTGTTACGCAGCTTCAGGTGCTGGGACAGGACCTTGACATTCCGGTCTATACGGAAGAGGATTGCAAGGATCCGGTCGGCATCGCCGAACGGGCCGTCCCTTATGCGCTGGGGCATCTCCGCGATGTCATTATCATCGATACGGCAGGCCGCCTGCACGTCAATGAAGAATTGATGGCAGAGCTGATTCGCATCAAAGGCAGTGTCCATCCCCACGAAATTCTCCTGGTTGTCGACGCCATGACCGGTCAGGATGCGGTTACGGCAGCGTCAGCTTTTGATCAGGCCCTGGGCGTTGACGGACTGGTCATGACTAAGCTTGATGGTGATGCCCGCGGCGGTGCGGCGCTGTCGATTAAAGCCGTTACGGGAAAGCCGATCAAATTTATCGGCGTCAGCGAAAAGGCGGACGGATTGGAAGAATTTCATCCCAACCGTTATGCATCCCGCATCCTTGATCTGGGTGACGTTGAGACGATCATCGAAAAGGCGCAGGCCGCTTTCGACGAAGAATCGATGGCCGAGATGAAAGAGACCATGAAGAGCGGCGCTTTTACGTTTAACGATTTTCTGAAGCAGCTGCAGATGATCAAAAAAATGGGTAATCTCGGCGGTATTATGAGCCTGATACCGGGAATAGGAAAGTATAAGAAAGAATTGGATAAAGTTGATATGGACGGCAAGGAAATGAAGCACATTGAAGCTATTATCCGTTCCATGACGGAAAAGGAGCGAAGCAGTTCCAATCCGAAAATGCTCATCAAGGACAGCCGCAAGCGCAGAATCGCCCGCGGCAGCGGCACGCGCGTGCAGGATGTGAACCGTTTGCTGAAGCAGTTTTCAGAAATGCAGAAAATGATGAAGCAGGCGAAAAAAGCAAAAAACAAAGGGCGCGGCTTCATGCCTCGTCTTCCCTTTTAATAGAAGCCCCGGAATGGGGAGTATCCTTTGAAGGAGGTGAAAACTCATGATCAAAATCCGTTTAGCTCGTTTAGGGGCTAAGAAAAAACCGGTTTACCGCGTTGTCGTCGCCGACGCTCGCGATGCCCGCAAGAACGGCCGCCCCGTTGCAACGCTGGGCATGTATGATCCGGCTAAAGCGGCAGACGCATTGACCGTTGATGCGGAAGCAGCCCTGGCCTGGCTTGGTAAAGGCGCACAGCCTACCGATACGATTCGTTCTCTTTTCAAAAAAGCCGGCATTATGGCTCAGTTTGAAGCATCCAAAAAGTAAGTGAGGCTGGATACGATGGAAGAATTGATTGCATGTATTGCCAAAGCGTTGGTGAAACAGCCGGAGGCAGTTACGGTTACAAAAATTCAAAAAAGAGGCCTCGAAGTGTATCAGCTTCATGTCGCACCGGAAGATATGGGGAAAGTCATTGGCAAACAAGGCAAAATCGCGAAAGCGTTGCGCCTTGTCGTCAAGGCTGCGGCAGTGAAGGCAGACAAGAAAGTATCAGTGGATATTGTATAGGAGGAACCATGGATCAGATTACGTTGCGCGTGCCTGTTACTGTAAAATCAAAAGTGACGCAGGCGCTGAAAGACAAGATTCTGAGAGATTCTGAGCAGGTATTGGCCAATATCGAAAAGGAATCGCAGAATTTGGAATTCCAAGCCAAACGGATGATGACCGAACAGGCTAAAATCGATGCTCAGGGATTGATTTCTCTGCGGGCAAAGGTGGAAGAGCAAAAACAACGTATTGCTGCGGCTAAGGCAAAGGCCGAATTTGAACGGGACCAGGCGCAAGGCCTGGAAATCGGTTCCGAAATCAGGCAGGGACAGCTGGAGCAGACCGTGGAAGTCAAGGTCGGCGATGACCTGGGCAAATTGATGGGCATGGAAATCTTATTGGAAGACGATAAGATCATCGCCTTTCGCCAATAATATATGATGGCTGAAAAGGAATTTTTTACGATTGGTCAGATTGTTGCCCCGCACGGTGTGCGGGGTGATGTTCGTATTTATCCCGATACCGATTTTCCCGAACGTTTTTTGAAGATGAAGTCCGTCTACATTGACGGCCGGAGATACGATATCAGTCATGCCCGTTTTCATAAACATGTCGTGCTTATGAAGTTTGCCGGCGTTGACGATCGTAACGGCGCAGAAAGGTTGCTCCGCAAGGAATTGCAGGTTACACGCGAAGAACTGATGCCGTTAAAAAAGGGGCAGCACTATGTCTTTGAGATTATCGGCATGGCCGTCTATGATCTGGGCGGCACGCGACTGGGTACGGTTACGGATATCTTGAAAACAGGCAGCAACGATGTCTACGTCGTTACCGCCGCAGACGGCGAAGAGATTCTTTTGGCAGCAATCCCTGACGTCGTAAAAAACATCGATACTAAAGAAAAGAAAATGACAGTTGACCCACCGGAGTGGATAGACGAATGAGAATAGATATAATTTCTCTCTTTCCCGAGTTCATTGAAGCTTTTTATGAACACAGCATTATCGGCAGGGCCAGAGCGGCAGGACTTCTGGATCTGGATGTGACGAATCCCCGTCATTTTACGTTTGACCGGCATCATATGGTTGACGACACGCTTTACGGCGGCGGCTGCGGCATGTTGATGAAGGCGGCACCGCTTTATGCCGCCGTGGAAGTTGTGCGACGGCAGGTGCCGAAGCGCCATATCATTTTCATGGGGCCTGCGGGCAGACGCTTTGACCAGCAGACAGCCCGGGAATTTGCAGCTTACGATCAGCTGATCATTCTGTGCGGCCACTATGAGGGAATTGATTATCGCGCCGAAAAAGGACTCGTTGACGAAACCGTTTCTCTCGGCGATTTCATCCTGACTGGCGGGGAAATTCCTGCGATGGCCGTTGTCGATGCCGTTGCCCGCATGATTCCCGGCGTGCTCGGTGCTGCCGGCAGCGCCGCTGCCGATTCTTTCGCCGCATCGCTGTTGGAACAGCCGCAGTATACGAAACCCGCCGTTTTTCGTGAGATGGCGGTACCGGATGTGGTGCGCAGCGGCGATCATGCCAGAATAGAAAAATGGCGGCGCGAGCAGATGCTGGAAAGGACTCTTCGGGAACGTCCGGATCTCTTGGCGCAGGCCTGTCTGTCTGACAGCGACAGGCAATATCTGGAATTTCTGCAGCAAGGCGAGGGAAAGAAACGATGAAAGCACCGCTATACGTAGGGTTGGTACATTATCCCATATATGATAAGAACTTTCGTGTCGTTGCTACGGCCATAACGAATTATGATCTTCACGATCTTGCCCGTTCGTCCAGGACGTACGGTGTAAAGCAGTATTTCATTATTCACCATGTGGCGGGACAACTCGATATGGTTCACAAGATACTCGATTTTTGGCGCGGCCCTGTCGGTAAGAAATATAATTCTTATCGCACCGCAGCCTTCGATATCGTCTCCGTTCAGCCCGACGTGGCGGCAGCCGTCGCCGCCGTCACCGCAGCGGAAGGGCAGCGTCCTTACGTTGTTACGACAGATGCGCGCACGTATGCCAATACGATTTCGTATCGGGAATTGCGCTGGCGCCGTGAAAAAGAAGACAAACCGATTTTGCTGTTATTCGGTACCGGCTACGGCATGACGAAAGAAATGATGGAAAAATTTGATTTTATTCTGGAACCGATTTACGGTGCAGGCGATTACAATCACCTTTCAGTCCGCTCGGCAGCGGCGATCATCTTGGATCGGCTGGCCGGCGAAGAATGGTGGCAATAAAAAGGGAGGCAGAATTTATGTCCGGACATTCAAAGTGGGCAAATATCAAACGTAAGAAGGGCAAAAACGATGCGATTCGCGGTAAGATTACGACGAAGATCGGCCGTGAAATTACGATTGCCGTTCGCATGGGCGGCGCGGATCCTACGGGGAATATGCGCCTAAAGCTGGCGTTGCAAAAGGCGAAAGAAAACAATATTCCGAAGGAAAACATCAAGCGGGCCATTCAAAAAGGCGCCGGCGCTTCGGAAGGACAGAGCTACGAAGAAATTATTTATGAAGGGTATGGTCCCGCCGGTGTTGCCGTTACGGTCAATGTGTTGACAGACAACCGCAACCGCGCCGCCGCCGAAGTGCGCCATCTTTTTTCAAAGCATGGCGGCAACCTTGGCGAAACGGGTTGTGTCGCCTGGATGTTCAAAAACCAGGGTGTTTTCATCGTTGCCGGTGATCAGGCCGATGAAGACCGGTTGATGGAAATTGCGCTCGAAGCCGGCGCTGACGATGTGAAGGCTGAAGAAGATTCCTTTGAAATTCAGACCGCTCCCGAAGTTTTCGATGCCGTAGAAAAAGCGTTGGCTGATAATCATATTGAAACCGAACATGCCCAGATTACCATGGTTCCCGATAATACGATCGCCCTTGATGAAGAAGGGGGACGTAAATTGGAAAATCTGATAGATGCTCTCGAAGATCTTGATGATGTTCAGGACGTCTATCATAATGGGGAGATTCCTGACGATTGGGATGAAGAGTAGTAAAACAACGGTCTTAAGTCATTTCAAATCAATGACTGAGACCGTTTTTACGTATAACTGCCGCGACAATAAATAGCGTAAAAACGGGACTTGCTCAGTGTGTAATAAAAGAGAAAGATACCTATATTAATGCGAATTGTTGTTACCGGTTCTTTAGGAAACATGAGTTTGCCCTTAGTTAAACTACCGGTACGCACGATCGTGAGGTCGTCGTTATCAGTTCCAGGGAAAAACGAAAAGAACAGATCCTGGCATTCGGAGCCATACCGGCTGTTGGATCTTTGGATGATGAACGATTTTCAGGCAGGACCTTACAAGGCGCAGAAGCCCTTTATGCGATGATTCCTCCTGATCTGAAAGCGGAGAGTCAAACTGCTTATTATGGCGTATTGCTAAGCATCATATGAAGAGCATTAAACAGACAAGTATAAAAAATTGTCTTTTTAAGTGGTTGGGGAGCTGATAAAAAGAGGGTGCAGGTATCGTTGGGGACTCTCATTTTACATTAACAGATGCTCATTTACCCGTCAGTTGTCCGAACGTAAATACTGCCTATTGCATTTGACAATCAAGTATGATCCGTAACAAGAGCAAGGTAGTCGGGCCGGAGACTGTCGTTCTTCAACGGAGGCGGCCTTTTTCGATAGACAAAAATGTATTATAATAATAAAATACGATATGTGTGTATACTGTATGAACGTATGTAACCGATTATGGAGGTGCAAGATGGCTACGGTTCAAGAAAAAATAGAATTACTTCGCCGCAAATTGAAGACTGTTGAAATGGGCGGCGGCCAGGACAAGATCGACAAGCAGCATGAAAAGGGAAAGATGACGGCGCGGGAGCGGTTGCAGCGATTGTTTGATGTTGACAGCTTCACGGAAATCAGTCAGTTTATCCGTCATCGCTGTACAAACTTCGATATGCAGGAAAAAGAGCTTCCCGGCGACGGAGTCGTGACCGGATACGGTACCGTAGACGGCCGCTTGGTTTTTGCGTATGCCGAGGATTTTACTGTCGAAGGCGGTTCTTTAGGAGAAATGCACGCCCACAAAATTTGTCAGGTACAGGAAATGGCTTTGAAGATGGGGGCCCCCGTTATCGGTATCAACGATTCCGGCGGCGCTCGTATCCAAGAAGGCGTCGATGCTCTTTCCGGGTTCGGTCGTATTTTTATGAATAATACGGCTGCTTCCGGGGTTATACCGCAGATTTCCGTCATTATGGGACCTTGTGCCGGCGGCGCCGTGTACAGTCCGGCGTTGACGGATTTCATCTTTATGGTAAAAAATACGAGCAATATGTTCATCACAGGCCCTGCTGTTATCAAGTCGGTTACGGCCGAAGAGGTTACGGCGGAAACGCTCGGCGGCGCCATGACGCATCATACCGTTTCCGGTGTGGCGCATTTTGCCTGTGAAGATGAAGTTGATTGTATCGACAAGATCAAAGTGTTGTTGAGTTATTTGCCGAGCAATAATATGGAAGAAGTGCCGTTGGTCGAAACGAACGATGATCCGGCTCGTGAGGACGAGGCCCTGAACTCGATCATTCCCGACAATGACAATATGCCTTACGATATGCTTGAAATCATTCGTTCCTGTGTCGATGACGGTACCGTATATCAGGTTATGGAAGGGTATGCGCAGAATATCATTACCTGTTTCGCCCGTTTTGACGGGCAGACGGTAGGTATCATTGCCAATCAGCCGAAATTCCTGGCCGGTTGTCTCGATATCAATGCGTCTGCGAAAGCAGCTCGTTTTATCCGTTGCTGTGACAGCTTTAATATTCCGCTGGTTACGTTTGTCGACGTTCCCGGCTTTCTTCCGGGGACGACGCAGGAATTCGGCGGTATTATCCGTCACGGCGCAAAAATGCTGTATGCTTATTGTGAAGCGACGGTTCCGAAGGTTACGGTCGTTGTCCGTAAAGCCTACGGCGGCGCGTATATCGCCATGTGTTGCCGTCAGCTGGGCGCCGATATGGTCTATGCATGGCCGACGGCGGAAATCGCCGTCATGGGGCCTGACGGCGCGGCAAATATCATTTTTAAACGGGATCCGGAAAAGGATAAAAAGAAGCAGGAATATGTTGAAGAGTTTTCCACGCCGTACAAGGCTGCCGAGCACGGTTATGTCGATTGCGTCATTGAGCCGAAAGAAACGCGGCGACGCGTGATCGATGCTTTGGCAATGCTCTTCAGTAAACGGGAAGAACGACCGGCGAAAAAACACGGTAATATTCCGTTGTAAGAGGAGGAGAAGAAATGGCTGATATATCGATAGATACTGTCCTCATCATCCTGTTGATCGCAATGGCATTGGCTTTCGGCCATTATGCCCGTCGCATGTCGGAGCAAATCCGGACGTTGCAGCGGCGTGTCGTGCTTTTGGAAGCACAGGCGGCAAGGCTTCCGGCGGCGGACGAGGTGCCGTCGGCTGATGCGGCGGCGGTCGAATCGGCGGCGGAGGTTTCCCTTCCGGCAGCAAGTGACGCTGACCGTACCGGCCAGGCCGCTGTCCATCGCGATGAGGGCAGTACGGCTTTGTCGCCTCAGATCGCTTCGTGTCAGCATGACGAAGCGGCGCTTGAGCCGGAAATCATTGCGGCGATTATGGCCGCCGTTACAGCCTGCGGGTATTCGCCGGCAGCCGTTCGCGGCATCAGAAAGAAAACAACTATTGCCAACGAACATTGGGTTATGGCCGGGCGATTGGCCGGTGTCAGATAAATTCAATTCGAAACTACTCCAGGAGGATGGAAATGAAAAAATTTAAAGTTACCGTCAACGGTCAAGCGTATGAAGTCGAAGTAGAAGAAATGGGCGCGGCGCCGCGTGAAACGATTCAACCGGTTCAGCAGTCTTCGGTTCCGCCGGTTCGGCCGGCAGCTCCGGCTCCCGCTCCTCAGGTACAGCCTGCTGCGCCGCAGTTGCCGAAAGAAATGCCGGCAGGCGCCGTATTGATAAAAGCGCCGATGCCGGGCAAAATATCGGCGATCAGGACGGAGGCCGGCGGTACCGTTCAACGCGGCGACGTTCTCGTCGTCTTGGAAGCCATGAAGATGCAGAATGATATTACCGCCGTTGACGGCGGCACTGTTCATGAATTGCGCGTCCAAGTCGGTGACAGCGTGAAGACCGGTGATATTCTTGCCGTAATCAGTAAATGAGCAGAAAAGGGAAAAGACCGGACACACCGTGTCCGGTCTTTTTTTTGATGAAAAACAGGTTATTTTCCTTCGTAATAATAGCGAGTCCACATCGTTACTTCAGAAAGCGACGGATGCGGCGTTATCGTTTCGCCGACAGTTAAAACGGATTTCGGGTCCAACTCACGGGTCAAGCCCCGGGCGCGAAGCATTGCGGCAGTCGGAGACGCGATTTCTTCATGCACGACTGTTAACGTCTGATGGCCGCAGCTCAGGAGATTGATGAACGGCTGGATCAGGAGGGACGCCTCGTGTCCGATGATATGAACGCCCAGGATTTCAGACGTTTCCTTATTGATGACGAGTTTGACGAAGCCGTCGTCAGCTTCGTCCGGCGTATAGCCTAACGCATATCCTTTTGCCGAAGCGGAATAGTGGTTCATCGCCGTTGTCACCGGCAGCCCTGCTTTTTCGGCCTGGACCTCCGTGAGGCCGATGTGGGCCGCTTCAGGATAGGTGTAGGTAACGGCAGGGACGACGTCATAGCGGGCCCAGCGCCACGCTTCGGGCGGCGTGTCGGAGAAGATGTTGTGCGCTATTACCTCAGCTTCATGATTGGCTTTATGGCGAAACGGCGCGAGGCCGTTGATATCGCCAAGCGCCCAAATGCGGTCGGCCGACGTTTCGAGAAATTCATTGGTCAAAATATAGCCGCGTTTGTCAACGGCAATACCGGAAATGGCCGGCTGCAACAGATCAATGGTCGGCATGATGCCGGGGGCGATCAGTATTTCTTCCGCCGCGACCTCCCCTTCTTCACCGGTCGTGCGGTTGCGGAACGTGAGGACCTTCCGTTCTTTTTCTTTACGCACAGAGAGCGTGTTCTGATTCAGGCGGACAGTAATGCCATAATCCATAAATTGCTTCAACAAGTGCGCCGAGACGGCTTCGTCTTCCTTCGGTAAAAGGCGGACATTGTGCTGGATCAGCGTGACCTTGGTGCCGGCGGCATCGAAGACGTGGGCGAATTCACAGCCAATGGGACCGCCGCCGACAATAATCAGACTTTGGTACGGCTGCTGCGGATAGCCGCTGCCGAACAGCGATTCCGAGGTGATGTAACCGGCTTCTTCCAGTCCGGGCAGGTCGGGCACGTTCGTTTTGGCGCCGGTGCCGATTACCATCTTGTCGGCGGAAATGACCTCCTGACCGCCGTCATTCAGATCGATGCGCAGTGTCCTCATTCCCGTAAAAACGGCGGTGCCTTCATAGAGGTCGACGGCATCCATGGAGCCGTAATATTCTTTGACAAGACGACTTTCTCTGTCGATTTTCGTTCGGAGACGGGCGGTAACGGCAGCCCAATCGAAACGGACGTTATCTGTCATGACGCCCAGTCTGCGGGCTTCGCGTATTTCACGGATATAGTTGGCTGCCGTGACGAGAATCTTAGTCGGAATACAGCCGCGGTTCAGACAGGTGCCGCCAAAACGGCCCCGTTCAATAATTGCAATGGACAAGCCTTGGCGCAGAGCGGCGTCGGTAACGATATTGGCCGCACCTGTACCGATAACGATGAGATCATATTTTTTCATGGCGACACTCCTTTTTATACAGTTTTTGTATAGATTTAGTATAGCTTTTTCCGCCTGCCTTGGCAAGAGAAATAAACGGAAACGGAGAAAGGGAAAACACCGTTTGGTGTCTGTCTTTGTCTTTTGCGGAACGGGGCACATCACCTGAGCGCTCCTGTATGGCGCCGGTGCAGCTTGTTTTCTTGTCAATGTGTTTTTTTATGATATTATGTAGGGCGTAGTATAATGTTTTGCAGAGAATATATAGGGATTTTACATCCATAAGGAGGACATATTCAGCATGAATGTAACTGTAAACGAAGTAGACCAGCACGTAGTGACCCTGCACATTGAAGTGCCGGCAGCAGATGCTGCCAAAGGCGCCAAATCGGCATGCAGCAATTTAGCCAATCGCGTCAATATTCCCGGCTTCCGTAAAGGTAAGGCGCCGCGCAAGGTCTTGGAAAACTTCCTCGGCAAAGATGCCGTGAAAGACGAAATTTTTGAAGTTATCGCGTCCAAAGCGTATAGTGATGCACTTCGTGAGAAGGACTTGGTTCCCGTAACCGATCCCGATATCAAGGTCATCAGCGATGACAGCACCAAAGATGTCGTCTTTGAAGCTACATTCACGAAGAAACCGGCAGTCGAATTAGGCGAATATAAAGGTCTTGAAGCGGCTAAAGAACCGGTTGTCGTATCTGATGAAGACGTTGCCAGAGAATTGGCCAATCTCCAGAAACAGCATTCCAAGCTCGTCGTGGCTCCGGAAGGGACGGCGATAGCGAAAGATGATTTCGCCGTTATCGACTTCAAGGGTACCGTTGACGGTGAAGCCTTTGAAGGCGGCGAAGGCAAGGCATATCCGCTTCAGATCGGTTCCAACAGCTTTATCCCCGGTTTTGAAGAGCAGCTTATCGGCTGCAAGGCGGGAGAAAGTAAAGACGTCAAGGTCACCTTCCCCGATGATTATTTTGAACAGGACCTCGCCGGTAAAGACGCTGTTTTTGCCGTGATGATCCACGACGTAAAACGGAGCGAACTCCCCGTTATTAACGATGAATTTGCGAAAGAAGCCGGTAAATTTGAATCTGTCGATCAACTGAAAGACGATCTGCGCAAACGCCTTGAACGGCAGTTGACGTTCAAAAATCTGGAAGCCTTCAATTCGGAAGTGCTGAAAAAGGCTATTGACGGTGCTACCGTTGAGATTCCGGAAGCTATGATCGAAACCAAGATCAATCAGATGATCGAAGAATTCTCCTTGAAATTGGAAACACAGAAGATGAATCTCGACGATTATCTCAACTATACAAAACAGGATATGGAAGGCCTGCGCAATCAGTATAAAGATGCTGCAAAAGACAATGTCAGGATGGATTTGGTATTGGAAGCAATTGCCAAGAAGGAAAAAATCGAAGTCAATGACATAGATCTGCAGGCTGAGATCTTCACGATGGCACAGAATTTCGGTGCCGATCCGAAGGAAGTTTACAAAATTATTTTAAAAGAAAAACGCGTTCCCATGCTCGTTCAGTCTGTCGGTCGCAAGAAGGCTGCCAGCTTCATTTTGAGCAATGCCGTCGATACGAATGCGCCGAAAGAAGAAACGGAACAGAGCGAAGATAAACCGGAAGCGTAAAAGCAGAGGTGTCTGATGATGAAAATGCAGTACGTTCCCATTGTTGTCGAACAGTCGTCACAGGGCGAACGGAGTTATGATATTTACTCCCGCCTTTTGAAAGATCGCATTATCTTTCTCGGCGGTCCCATCGACGATACGGTGGCCAATGTCGTTATTGCACAGCTTCTTTTCCTGGAAGCTGACAATCCCGATAAGGATATCCATTTATATATTAACAGCCCCGGCGGTGTCGTTACTGCCGGTATGGCTATTTATGATACGATGCAGTACATCAAGCCCGATGTGTCGACGATCTGCGTCGGGTCTGCCGCCAGCATGGCTTCTGTCCTGCTGACGGCGGGAACGAAGGGAAAGCGTTTTGCGCTGCCTCATTCGCAGATCATGATTCATCAGCCTTTGGGCGGTGTACAGGGACAGGCAACGGAAATTGAAATCCACGCGCGGGAAATTCTCCGCATGCGCAAGGAATTGAACGGACTCTTGTCGCATCACACGGGCCAGCCCCTGGACGTGATCGAAAAAGACACGGAACGGGATAACTTCATGACCAGTGAAGATGCGAAAGCCTACGGCTTAGTCGATGAAATTCTCACCCGTCCTCGTGAAGCTGAAACTGACGATTAATCACTACAGGAGGACTTGCAGAATTGGCAAAAGAGAAAATAGATGAACCGCGCTGCAGTTTCTGCGGTCGGCCTCAGAGCGAAGTCAAACGTTTGATAGCCGGCCCCGGAATTTATATTTGCGATGAGTGCATCCATGTCGCGCAGCATATTTTGGAAGAAGAAGAGGCCGAAGAACAGGTCGAAGATTTCGAACTGAAAGAACTGCCGACGCCGCATGAAATAAAAGCAACGCTCGATGACTACGTCATCGGGCAGGAAGCGGCAAAAAAGACGCTGTCCGTTGCCGTTTATAATCATTACAAACGGCTCCAAAGCAATACCGTTTCCGATGACGACGTGGAATTGCAAAAATCGAATATCGTTATGGTCGGTCCTACGGGAAGCGGCAAAACACTGCTGGCACAAACCTTGGCCAGTCTTTTGGATGTTCCTTTCGCCATTGCCGATGCGACGAGCCTGACGGAAGCCGGCTACGTCGGTGAAGATGTCGAAAACTGTCTGCTGAAGCTGATCCAAGCGGCGGACTTTGACATTGCCAAAGCGGAACGGGGAATCATTTACATCGACGAAATCGATAAAATTTCCCGTAAATCGGAAAATCCGTCAATTACACGCGACGTTTCCGGCGAAGGCGTGCAGCAGGCTTTGCTGAAAATTCTTGAAGGCACTGTTGCCAGTGTTCCGCCTCAAGGAGGACGGAAGCATCCGAACCAGGAAATGATTCAAATTGATACGACTAATATCCTCTTTATCTGCGGCGGCGCCTTTGCCGGCATCGACAAGACGATTTTAAACAGAACATCTGATAAAAATTTGGGGTTCGGCGCCGATATTCATTCCAAAAATGATGATTCACTGGAAAAGGTGCTGCAAGATATTATTCCTACGGATTTGCAGAAGTTCGGCCTGATTCCGGAGCTTGTCGGCCGTCTTCCGGTCTTGGTTACGCTGGAGCCTTTGGACGAAGAGGCCATGGTGCATATTCTGACGGAGCCGAAAAATGCATTGGTAAAACAATATCAGAAGATGCTCGGCATGGATGATGTACAGCTGACCTTTACGGCGGAGGCGTTACAGGCTATTGCCAAAGAGGCCTTATGTCGTAATACGGGTGCTCGGGGCCTGCGCTCCATTATTGAACGAGTCATGCTCGACGTTATGTATGATGCGCCTTCGCGCAAAGATGTCAAGGAATGTATCGTTACAAAAGAAAGCGTAACAGAACACAAAAGTCCTCAGCTCGTGTTGAAGGATCAATGATAAACTCTGATAAGGCTCATTTTCTCACTGCAGGAAATGAGTTTTATTTTATATCGTATAAAAGAAGGTGAATGAAATGAATGGAGAAACAGTACTAGCCTTGCCGTTGGTTTCTTTGCGCGGCCTGGTTGTTTATCCGAAACTCCTCAGTCATGTCGATATCGGCCGTGATAAATCATTGGCAGCCGTAGAGTATGCCATGGAGCATGACCGGCTTTTGTTGATGGCGGCCCAACTCGACAGTGAAACGGAAAATCCCGGTTATGATGATATTTATCACGTCGGCACATTAGTCAAAATACAACAGATGCTGCGTCTTCCCGGCGGTATGGTACGCCTCCTGGTTGAGGGGATCAGTCGTGTGGCGATCAACGGTTTTTCCGAAAAGAAGAAATACCTGGAAGCTGCCGGTGAAGAATTGGAAGAATACAGTACGTCATCGTTGGAAGATGAAGCGATGGAACGCATTATGATGAAGCGTTTCGGAGAATGGGCTGAAAATACGAAGGAACGGGATGAGCTGGCGGAAAAAGTCAGATCTATCGAAGCGCCTGGAGAACGGGCCGATTTTATCGTATCGCAGCTGCCGGTACGGCTGCTCATCAAGCAGCAGATCTTGGAGACAGTTTCGCTTACGGAACGACTGCGCCGGACGGCGACGATTCTGGAAACGGAAATAGATATCTCCGAACTGGAAGGACGCCTTAACGCCGAAGTCAGAGGATCGATGGAAAAGCAGCAGAAGGAATACTATCTTCGTGAAAAGATCAAGGTCATTCATAAAGAATTGGGCGATAAAGTCGACAAGGATACGGAAGCTGAGGAATTGCGGGAAAAAATACGCAAAATGAAACTGGCGAAAGCCGTTGAAGAAGCGCTGCTGAAAGAAGTAGATCGGCTCGAATCAATGCCGCCCATGATGGCCGAGTCGGCGATTATCAAGACCTATCTCGATTGGGCTCTGGCGTTGCCGTGGAAGAAGGAGACGAAGGATCGTCTTGATCTGAAAGAAGCGCAGATCGTCTTGGACGAAGATCATTACGGGTTGGAAGAGGTTAAGGATCGCATTATCGAATACTTGGCCGTCAAACAACTGACAAAGAGCCTGAAAGGCCCCATTCTCTGTTTCGTCGGGCCGCCGGGGACGGGAAAAACCAGTATTGCCAAATCGATTGCCCGTTCCATGAATCGCCGGTATGTCCGGATTTCCCTTGGCGGCGTCCGTGACGAGGCTGAAATTCGCGGCCATCGCCGAACCTATATCGGCGCTTTGCCGGGACGGATCATTAACGGCATGAAGCAGGCGGGAACGAAGAATCCTGTCTTCCTTCTCGACGAAATCGACAAGATGACATCGGATCTGCGCGGCGATCCGTCAGCGGCTCTTTTGGAGGTTCTTGATCCGGAGCAGAACAATACTTTTAGCGATCATTTCATCGAAATTCCCTTTGATCTTTCCAAGGTTTTCTGGATCACGACGGCCAACAGTCTGTCGACGATTCCGCGTCCGTTGCTGGACCGCATGGAAGTTATCCAATTTTCCAGCTATACGGAGGATGAGAAATTGCAGATAGCCAAACGCTATCTGGTACCGAAGCAGCAAAAGGAGAACGGCGTTACCGCCGCTCAGGCGAAATTTTCCGATGCCGTTTTGCAGCGCCTTATTCGCGACTATACGCGGGAATCAGGTGTTCGTTTGCTGGAAAAGACGATAGGTTCCGTTTGTCGCAAAATAGGCAAATCGGTCTTGCTTGATGAAGAAAAGAAATTGACCGTTACCGTACGAAATCTGGAGAAATTGCTCGGCCCTGCCAAGTATACGGAAACGAAAATCGGCAGACGTGATGAAGTCGGCATCGTGACCGGTATGGCCTGGACGCAGGTAGGCGGTGAGATACTGGAAACGGAAGCCGTTGCAATCAAGGGGAAGGGGTCGTTGAAACTGACCGGTCAGCTCGGTGACGTCATGAAAGAATCGGCGGCGGCTGGCATGACGTATATTCGCCGTCGTGCCGGTGAACTCGGTTTGGATGAGGACTTTTACGCGAACACGGATATCCACATCCATCTGCCGGAAGGGGCGATTCCCAAGGACGGCCCTTCGGCGGGAATCACGATGGCGACGGCTATTGCGTCCGCGTTGACCGGAAAAGCGGTGCGCCATGATCTGGCGATGACCGGTGAGATTACGCTGCGCGGCACGGTGCTGCCTGTCGGCGGGATTAAGGAAAAGGTTATTGCCGCCCATCGGGCGGGGATTAAAAGGATCCTGCTGCCGGAAGAAAACAAGCGGGATATGATTCACGTGCCACAGTCCGTGAAAGATGACGTCGATTTCGTCTTTGTCCGGCACATGGATGAAGTTCTGCACGAAGCGTTGGTGCGATCATGAACGACAAACTTGATCTGGCGATCATCAATCCCCGGTATGTCGTTTCGGCAGTCCGCAAAGAGCAGTATCCCGTCGAGCAGTTGCCGGAAATCGCCTTTTTGGGCCGGTCCAATGTAGGCAAATCGAGTCTGATCAACGCTCTTTGTAATCAGCGCGGTCTGGCCAAGGTCAGCGGCGCTCCCGGCAAAACGCGGACCGTTAATTTTTTCAGTGCCGTCCTGCGCTGCAAAGAAGGCGAAGAATCATGGCGCTATCCTTTTTATCTCGTCGATTTGCCCGGCTACGGTTTTGCCAGGACAAGCGGTTCCGACAGGGAACGTTGGAGTCGGTTTATCGGCGAGTATATTCGGGAATCGAAAAAACTGAAGCTTCTCTGCCTGCTTGTCGACTTGCGCCATCCCGGTCTGCAGATTGACCGGGATGCCTATGAATGGTTGCATGCCGGCGGTGTTGTACTGCAGATCGTCGGGACGAAGGCGGATAAGCTGAATCAGTCGGACAGAAACAAAAACCTGTCGGCGCTGGAACGTCTTTTCCCGGCCGCCGCCAGACCGATCGCTTACTCGGCCTTGAAACAGCAGGGACGCAGTACGCTGCTGGGGCGGTTTTTGCAATACACGGCGGAAGACGGCGTCGTTGACAAAGAATAACGGACAGTGTATAGTAAAAAAACAAATACATACAGCAAATCAGGTGTCGCAAGACTCAATAGATAAGTCCGGTGTAAAACCGGCGCGGTCCCGCCGCTGTAAGGAAGAGCCGGCTGCATGGGTGCCACTGTACGACGTTCGTATGGGAAGGCGCAGTTAGGCGATGAATCCGAGCCAGAAGAACTGCCTGACGGATAATCACCGACAGACCTGCGAGCGATGGGAAGGAGATTGGATTTACGATGCAATATAAGTGTTGCCGTGAGGTTTTTTACTCACGGCTTTTTTTATGCTTTTTTCAAACAGCTGTTTTAGGAGGGGACCGTTTTTGAAAGTCTGTACATTGGTTGGAACGATGCTTTGTTGTACCTTCGGCATTTCTTTTTGTTCCGTTGCTGCTGACGAAGGTGACGATCATATTGTACATGTGTCGACGGCGCCGGTTCTGGTCAGGGCTTACGGAACCGGCGGCAGCGCCTACGGCGGCGCGAAGCTGCCGGAGGCCGCCAAGACCGTTGTGACGGAAAAGGAATTTGACGCCAATCAGTATCATACCGTTGCCGACATTTTGGAACAGGTAAATGGCGTTACCATGAATGAAATGGTACCGGGAACGTCAGGGTACATCCGTCTTCATGGCAGCGACCGCGTCGCCGTTCTGGTCGACGGGCAGAATATCGGTAATGCTCAGGGATCGCCGTACGGACGCGGTTCGGTGGATCTGGCAACCTTGCCGGGACCGGACATGATCGAGCGGATCGAAGTGGTAAAAAGCGGTTCATTGCGGTATGGCAGCGGCGCTGTCGGCGGGACGATTAACATCATCACGAAGAAAGGGAAAAAGAACCGCACAACTGTCGACGTGAACAGCGGCTCCTGGGGCATGCACCATTACGGTCTCGTCAATGAAGGCAGCGTCGGCAAGACGAGCTGGTATCTGACCGGAGCGCTTGATCATCGCAGCTACTATCGTTTTCCCGATGCGATAGGGGCAGGCAAGGGGAGAGGCGATTATTCCAGCGATTCTTTTACAGGCCGTATCGATCAGCAGTTGGGAAAAGGCGATTCCCTGACCGTTACGGTTCTCCATAAGACGTATGACGGCCACGCTGTATCTTTTTTCGGTAATGATACCGGCTTTGCCGTTAAGGAAGAAAAACCGCTGCAACGGCTGATGAATGATTACAGTGTGACCTACCGTTTTCATGAAAACAGTGATACACCGGGGTTTATACGCTATTTCAATGATTATATGAAAACCTTCTGGAGCGGTTCTTTCCA
Organism: Megasphaera vaginalis (ex Srinivasan et al. 2021); assembly: GCF_000478965.1. NCBI lineage: Bacteria > Bacillati > Bacillota > Negativicutes > Veillonellales > Veillonellaceae > Megasphaera > Megasphaera vaginalis (ex Srinivasan et al. 2021). The sequence goes on along the minus strand of NZ_AWXA01000008.1, from coordinate 61,723 downwards.
TACGCGGACGCAGGGGGTGCAGGCAGAAACGGCCTGGATGAACGAGCATCATTATGTGACGGCAGGGTTGGAATGGACGGAAGACGCCGGAACGAATGAAAATGCCAATTATTATGATCGCAAGCGAACGAATCGGGCCGTTTATCTGGAAGACGACATGGTCTTCGGCAAGCTTTTCTTTACGCCGGGAATTCGTTTTGATGAAAACAGCACCTTCGGTTTCCACCAGACGCCTAAAGCTTCTCTCCAATACAGGCCGAACGATAATCTCAATATTTATGCTGACTGGAGCCGCGTTTATACGGCGCCCCGTCTAAATGACCTGTATTACTACTTGAAAACGGATAAAAAGACATCCCTTGGCAATGAAAACTTGTTGCCGGAAACAGGTTATTTGCAAACGGTCGGATTTGACTATGCCTATGATCGGAAATCACTCTTCCGTTTCAGCCTTTTTCACAGCCATTTGGATAATGCCATTCGTTGGGATCGTACGGATGCGTTTGCCATGGTTCGAAATCTGAACGAAGAAGATAAACGGGGACTGGAAATTACCTTGCAAAAAAAGATCAACGAAGACTGGGAATATGAATTGGGTTATTCCTTTATCAAGACAAAGATTGATAATAACGACGGCAAAGGAATGGTTATTGATCCGGCCAACAGCAGTCCGAACGGCTATCACGGCAGTCTCTCCTATCATCGTGACAAATGGCGCGCCGGGGTGACGTTGACGGCGGGAAGCGGTCGAGACGATACGTACTATGCGGCAGGTTCTTATTTGCGGTGGGACGGCCATGTCAGTTATGAAGCCGGCAAGAATAAGACCATTTATATGAATGTTCATAATATCGGCAATGCAGGGTATGATCTGTATCCGCATTATCCGGCGGCAGGGCGGTATTGGCTGGCAGGTGTAAAATATACGTTCTAGGAGGAAAAATAAGATGGGGCATTTAAAAAAAATCCTCTGTATTTCCGTCTGTCTGACCGTTCTTTTGTTTAGCGCCGGTTGCGGTCAGACGGGGCAATCGGCCGAAAAGGGGACCGGAAACGCGTACGCTGCAATTACCGATGATGCCGGACAGACCGTCGTGCTGCAGGAGAAACCGCAGCGTGTCGTCGTTCTGTCGGGATCGCTGCTCCATTTTGCGGCTGCCGTTGACGGCGACGTTGTCGGCAGGGTTTCTCTCAATTCCGATGATACGCTTATTCCGGAAAAGTATAAAGCGGCAGCCGAAGTCGGTCCCGTCTATCAGGTCAGCACGGAGAAGACGGTCGCTTTGCAGCCGGATCTGATCATTGCCGTTAAAGGCCAACATGACAAGATTGCCGGGGTATTCAGAGCCAACGGTATTCCCGTATTGCTTTTATCGACAAAAAGCTATGATGACGTAAAGCGGAATATGACCTGTATTGCCCGCATTTACGGTAAGGAGAAGGAAGGACAGGAACAGTTGGCGGCTATGGCGGCGAAGATCGACGCTATCTGCGGCAAGGTGGACGGCCACGGCAAAAAGGCGGCTATTCTGCATGCGACGGCCAAAAATGTTACTCTTGAGTTGCCTCGTACGATAGCCGGCAGTACGGCCGAGTTGCTGGGATTCGAGAATATTGCCGCCGCAGCCGCGCAAACGACCGATGGAGACCGTGTTCCCTATAGCATGGAGACGTTGGTTGAAGCGGATCCGGATGTGATTTTTATCACGACGATGGGAAAAGGAAATAATGTGGACGCAAGGCTGCAGCAGTATATCAACGATACGGACGCCTGGCAGAGTCTTTCTGCCGTACGAAAGGGCCGCGTATATGTATTGCCGGAGAACCTCTTCCTCATTAATCCCGGCTTGGATTATCCGCAAGCCCTGGCTTTTATGGCTCATGCCGTCTGGCCTGAGGTGGTTCTGTGAAGTTGCGGGCCGTTACGGTGCTTTTCGTCTTTTCCTGTTTGGCGGCGTCAGGTTTGTTGCTGTCGGTTACACAGGGAGCGGCGAAGATTCCCGCTGATCAGATTTTTTGGTCACTGCTGCACCATACGAACGGCACGGTCGATCAGATTATTTGGAATATTCGCCTGCCCCGGGCCATTACGGGCGCGCTGGTCGGTGTCGATCTGGCTTTGTCCGGGGCCATTTTACAGGCAATCATGCGCAATCCGCTGGCCGATCCGCATCTTATCGGTGTTTCTTCCGGTGCCGGCGCCGCCGGTATTGTCATTATCATTCTATATCCCGCCATGACGGCCTTATTGACTCCCGTCGCTTTTTGCGGCGCCATGACGGCGGCGGTTGTCGTCTATATCCTTGCTTGGCGTCACGGCATACAGCCGCTGCGTATGATTCTGGCAGGCGTTGCCGTATCGGCACTTTTAGGCGCCGTCATTGCCGGTATCCTCATCTTTTTCAGCGACCGCGTTCACGGCGCTTTGGTCTGGATGGTCGGCGGATTGGCTGCCGTCGGTTGGAACGATGTCCTGATCGTCACACCGTACACGGCCGCCGGTCTGGTGCTGGCTCTCCTGGGCGCCCGTTGTCTGAATGTCTTGCAATTGGGAGATGATATGGCCAAGGCCGTCGGCCTTTCCGTCGAATCCGTGCGGCTATATCTGACCGCCGTCGCCGCACTGCTGGCGGCAGCCGCCGTCAGTGTTGCCGGCCTTCTCGGCTTTGTCGGCCTTATTGTACCTCATATGGCCCGTCTCCTTATCGGCAATGACTATCGTCTGCTTTTGCCGGCAGCGGCCGTCTTGGGCGCTGCCGTCGTGATGCTCAGCGATACGGCGGCCCGCGTCATTGTCGCGCCCGTCGAACTGCCTGTCGGTATCATCATGGCTTGTCTGGGCGCACCGTTTTTTTTGTTTCTTCTGAGGCGTGAATTATGAACAAGGCGGCAGCTGTCAGAGCGGAAAATCTGACATATACGATTGCCGGTAAAAAAATTCTCGACAACATTTCGCTAACTATTGAAGACGGCTCTTTCACCGCCATTATCGGTCCCAACGGCTGCGGTAAGAGCACGCTTTTAAAAGCGTTGTATCGGAATCTTCGCTATACAGGCGGTTCCGTATTTCTTTACGGCAAGAATATCCATACGTATCGGCGCCGGGAGATCGGTCGCATGGTAGCCGTCCTGACGCAGTACCATCAAGCGCCGCAAGGCTGCACGACGCGTTCGCTGGTGCGTCTGGGACGCTTTGCGCGCACGTCGTTTCTGCGCAGTGCCGCCGCCGACGAGCGTGCCGTCGAGGCGGCTTTGCAACGAACCGGCGTGGCCGTCTTGGCCGACCGAATGGTGACAACCCTTTCGGGCGGAGAACAACAGCGCGCCTGGTTGGCGATGACGCTGGCGCAAGAACCGAGAATATTGCTCCTTGACGAGCCGACCACGTATCTGGATATCCGCCACCAGCTGGACGTAATGAAACTGCTGCGTTCATTGCATCGGCAATTGGGACTTACCGTCGTCGTCGTCCTTCATGATCTGAATCAGGCCATGGCCTTTGCCGAAAACGTCGTCGTCATGGCTGAAGGACAAATCCGGGCGGCCGGTACTGCTGCGGCCGTTCTGACGCAGGAACGATTGGAAACCGTTTTTGCAGTAACGCTGGAAGAATATCGTTCAAGAACGGGTCAAACGGCATTGCTGCCGTCATCCCGACAAAAATAACAAGTGTTTTTTAAGGAGTGATCAGTATGTTCAAAAAAAATATGAAAAGACTTTTCCTGCTTTCCCTGGCAATTACCTCGTTCGGCGCTTTTACGGGCGTGCCGGCTTATGCCGGATATTCGCTGAATACGGAAGTAAAGGACGCTACGCCGGCACTGAAGGAAGCTGCTGCGATCGGCGTGCGCACGTATACCAATGAAGCGATGAAGAATGCCGAAAACAAAGATGCCATTTTAGTCCTCAGTTTCGGTACGACGTATAAGGACAGCCGCGCCGCGAATATTGACCGGACTGTTGCCGCTATTCAGGCGGCTCATCCGGATACGAAGGTCGTTTTGGCCTTCACGTCACATATCATCGTCGATCGTATCAAATCCCATGAAGGACTGGCCATTCCGACGCCGGAACAGGCCCTGGAACAGCTGAAAGAGGACGGCTATACACGAATCGCCATTACGTCTCTCGATGTCATTCCCGGCATGGAATACGCATATGATACGGCTGTGTATAACCTGTACAAAGAGAATTTCAAAAAAATGACGATCGGCACGCCGATTCTTTATTGGATGGGGCAGGAAGGACAGCGCGATGATTTGCAGGAGTTCGTCGGCGCCTTTTCCACGCAGTTCCCGAAATTGAAAGATGATGAAGCGTTGCTGCTCATGGCACACGGCACCCCTCATCCCGGCAACGCCTATTATTCGGTTGTGCAGGATCGCCTCAATGATGCCGCGCTGGGTAATGTCTTCATTTATTCTGTCGAAGGCTGGCCTCATTTGGATACGGTCATTCCGAAGCTCAAGGCCAAAGGTGTCAAGCATGTGGTCCTGATGCCGATGATGATGGTAGCAGGCGATCATGCCAATAATGATATGGCCGGCGCCGAAAGCGATTCGCACAAGAGCGTTTTGGAAAAAGAAGGCTTTACCGTTTCCACGTACATTCACGGTTTAGGTGAAAATGAAGCTGTCCGCAAGATGTTCGTCGAACGGGCCAACGAAGCCTGGCAGGCACTGGAAAAAGACTGATCCGTCCTGTATAATGACAGTACGGGCTGACGAAGAACGTGTCTGCCGAAAATTAACAGAAAGCTGATTGGATATGGTACTGGATTCGTACGCAATAAAACGAGGAAAACGGTTACGGCGCGGTTATACGACGGGGACCTGTGCGGCTGCGGCGGCGCAGGCTGCTGTCGAAATGCTGCTTACCGGCGCCGCAGTTCACGCCGTGAGCCTCACGACGCCGGACGGCACGCGCCTGATCCTGGAACCGGAAGCGATACGAACAGAACCGGATTCGGTCAGCTGTGCCGTCCGTAAAGACGCCGGTGATGATCCGGATATTACGGACGGCCTTCTTATTTTCGCTTCCGTCAAAAAAACACCGTCAGGTATTACGATTTGCGGCGGCGAAGGGGTCGGCGTCGTGACAAAGGCAGGACTGGCCTGTGCTGTCGGCGAAGCGGCCATCAATCCCGTGCCGCGCCGCATGATCCGCGAAGGCGCGGCGCAGATCGCCGCCCGCTGCGGTTACGGCGGCGGTCTGCAGATCACGATCGCTATTCCCGGCGGTGCGGCAGTTGCCAAAAAGACCTTTAATCCCCGTTTGGGAATTGAAGGCGGTCTTTCTATCCTCGGCACGACAGGTATTGTCGATCCCATGAGTGAAAAGGCTCTGGTCGACACGATCCGAACGGAAATGAATGCGCGCCGTGCCGCCGGAGAACGCCATTGCCTGGCTTTTTTCGGTAATTACGGCGTCGATTTCAGCCGCCATGAGCTCGGTCTCGACGTGACGGGGCGCATTACATGCAGTAATTATGTCGGCGAACTTCTTGATTATGCCGTTTATTGCGGCTTTGCCGATGTTCTGCTTATCGGCCATTTGGGGAAGGTGATCAAATTGGCACAAGGGATCATGAATACCCACTCCCGCTACGGCGACGGCAGAATGACCTTCCTGGCGTTGGCCGCCGTCTTTGCCGGCGCCGATGCGCAAACGGCGCGGGAGATTTACGCGGCGCTGACGACGGACGAGGCGGTCCGCATCTTGCGCGTTCACGGCCTTTTGCCGGCCGTTATGGCGCAGGCCATGGAAAAGATAGAACAGTATCTGTCTGCCCGCGTACAGGGAGAAATCCCCGTCGCTGCCATCGCCTTTTCCAATGAATACGGCGTTCTCGGCAAGACGGTGGGAGCGGACGCGTTGCTGGCCTGTCACCGAAGGAGGTAAGAGAATGAAGGGAAAGCTTTTTTGCATCGGCGTCGGCCCGGGAGATCCGGAGCTTTTGACGTTGAAAGCGGTGAAATACAGTAAACGTTGTCCTGTCTGGGCCGTGCCGCAGGGAAATACGGAAAAGCTGACGGCAAAAAGTATTCTGTTGGACGCGCTGCAAGGTATAGACGGGGTGGAACCGGAGAAGAAGGAAATTATTACGCTGCATTTTCCCATGACTCGTGACCGGGCCGTTCTGGCCGCGGCGCACCGGAAAGGAGCGGCGGCGATCGCGGTTCATCTTGAGGCCGGGCGAGATGTGGCCCTTTTCACCTTGGGTTGCCCGACCGTATACGCGTCCAGTATTTACGTTCACCGCCGTCTGCGCGACGACGGCTACGAAACGGAGATTGTTCCCGGCGTTCCCAGTTTTTGTGCTGCCGCTGCGGCGTTGCAGCAGCCCCTTTGTGAAAAAGAAGAACCTCTCGTGATCTTTCCCGGCGGTCGGGCCGACAGGCAGGCATTGTTGCAGATGCCGGGAAATACGGTGATTATGAAGCCGGCAGGGCAGTTGGCGGCGATCAAAGCGGAACTGACAGCCGCCGGCAAGTTGGCAGGCGCGTCCATGGTCGAACGTTGCGGCTTGCCGGGTGAACGGCGTTATCCGTCTTTGGCCGACGCCGAAGAAAATACCTATTTTTCCGTTATTCTGGTGCATGAGGAGGGAAGAGGATGATTCATTTTGTCGGCGCAGGGCCGGGAGCCGTCGATCTGATCACGGTTCGCGGCAAAATGCTCCTGGAAACGGCGGATCAGATCATTTACGCCGGATCGCTGGTCAATGCGGAACTTCTGCAATATGCAAAAAAGAGATGCCGTATCCTGAACAGCGCTTCCATGACTTTGGAAACGGTTACGGCGGCAATGGCCGAAGGGGAAGAAATGGGCTGGCATACGGTCCGCTTACATACGGGAGACCCGTCCCTTTACGGCGCTATTCGCGAACAAATGGATATTCTTGAAGAAAAAGGCATTACTTACGATATCGTTCCCGGCGTCAGTTCTTTTGCTGCGGCTGCCGCGGCGGCACGTGCGGAATATACACTGCCGGGGGTCAGTCAGTCGGTCATCATTACGCGCATGGAAGGGCGGACGCCGGTGCCGGATAAACAGAAGATCGCCGATTACGCCGCTCATCAGGCGACGATGGTCATTTTTCTCAGCAGTTCTCTGTTGGCGGCGCTGACGGCAGAACTGCTGCGCGGCGGCTATGACGCGGAAACGCCGGCAATGATCGTCTACAAGGCTTCGTGGCCGGATGAGAAAGTGCTTCCCTGCACCGTCGCTTCTTTGGCGGAAACGGCGGCGGCGAACGGGATCTGCAAGACGGCGCTGATCTTGGTCGGCCCTTTTTTGCAGGCGGCCTATGAGCGGAGCCGGCTTTACGATCCGACGTTCTCACACGGTTGCCGCATGGCTGTGGCGAAGCCATGAAGGCCGTCGTATTTTCCTTTACCGCCGCCGGCGCCGAACTGAGCCTGCATGTACGTGAATGCTTGCGGAAAAACGGCTTTGCCGTGCAGGTGATGACAGTGGAACGATATGCGGCTGCAGCAAACGGCCTTTTGTCGTTGCGGCCGAATTTGCAGGCTGCAACGGCGACGGCATTTCGTGACGCCCGGGCGCTGGTCTTTATCGGCGCCGTTGGCATCGCCGTACGCGCCGTCGCGCCGTATGTTGCCGATAAACGCCGCGATCCCGCCGTCATCGGTGTCGATGAAAAAGGGCGATTCGTCGTTCCCCTGCTTTCGGGCCACATTGGCGGCGCCAATCGATTGGCGCGGCAGCTTGCCGATTTTTTGGGCGGTACGGCGGTGATTACGACGGCAACGGATGTCAACCGGCTCTTTGCTGTGGATGAATGGGCTGCGCAGCGGGGATTGCAGCTTTTTTCCCTGACGGCGGCAAAACGGTTTGCGGCGGCTTTGTTGGCGGCGCGGCCTGTCGGTTTTTACAGCGATTTTCCCGTTGCCGGTCCATTGCCGGCCGGTGTGAAGTTTGCCGATTCAGGAGCGGTGGGAATGGCGGTTACCTTGAAGAAGTCATGTTATCCTTTTGCCGATACCGTCGTCTTGCGGCCTCGTATCGTTCATCTCGGCATCGGCTGCCGCAGAGGAATTTCTGCCGCGCAGATCCGGCGGCTCGTGCGGCGCGAGCTGCGCCGTTTGGATCTGTCGTCGACGGTCATTGCCGGTATTGCGACACTTGATATCAAGCAGGATGAGGACGGTCTCCTGGCCTTTGCTGCCGAAGCCGGGCTGGCGCTGCGCTTTTATACAGCGGCATCGCTGCGAGCCGTTGACGGCAGTATTTCGCCTTCGTCCTTCGTGGCGCAGACCGTCGGTGTTGACAACGTCTGCGAGCGGGCGGCGTTGCGCAGCAGCGGCGGTACGTTGTTGCTGCCTAAGACTGCCGGCGACGGGGTGACGATGGCGCTGGCAGTGGAAGACTTTGTCGTTTCATTTCCGGAAGATGCGTAAGAAAGGAATGTTATGAAAAACAGAATGTATGTTGTCGGTATCGGTCCCGGGACGAAAGAGGATATGACTTTACGCGCAACTCGTGCGTTGGCTGACAGTGACGTTATTGTCGGCTATACGACGTATATCGATCTGATTCGCGGCGATTACGGCGATAAGGAATATATCGCCACGCCGATGACGAGTGAAGTGCAGCGGTGCCGACTGGCTGTTGAGGCGGCCGCGTCCGGTAAGAAGGTTGCCCTGATTTCCAGCGGTGATGCCGGCGTTTACGGTATGGCGGGCATCTTGCATGAGGTGGCTGCATCCTATGACGACCTCGAGATTGCCGTCATTCCCGGCGTTACGGCGGCATGCTCAGGGGCGGCTTTGTTGGGAGCGCCGCTGATCCATGATTTTTGCCTCATTTCACTGAGTGACTTGCTGACGCCGTGGGGACAGATCGCCAAACGGCTGGAAGCGGCGGCGCAGGCCGATTTCGTCATTACCCTTTATAATCCGGGCAGTAAAAAAAGAAAAGATTACCTTGCCAGGGCCTGTGCGATTATCGGAAAGTACCGCAGCGGCGAAACCCCGGCGGGGATTGTCCGCAATATCGGCAGAGAAGGAGAGACGGCTCTGTTAAGTACGTTACAAGCCTTGGCCGGAGCAGATGTCGACATGTTTACGACCGTGTTTATCGGCAATAGCCGGACGCAGGTGATTAACGGGCGGATGGTGACGCCGCGGGGGTATCGGTTATGAATCCGACGATCTGGCTTCTGGCCGGAACGACGGAAGGCCGGCAGCTTGCCGAATGGCTTGCCGGTAAAGCGGCGACCGTTTATGTTTCGGCTGCGACGGCTTACGGCGCGTCCCTGCTGCCGCAGGCGGACAACATCAATATACAGGGCGGACGTTTAGATTATGAGGCGATGGCGGCTTTTGCGGAGCAAGTTCATCCCGATATGATCATTGATGCGACGCATCCGTATGCCCTGGTCGTAACGGAAAATATACGCAAGCTCTGTGCGGCGAAACATATTGTCCGTTACCGCATCGTGCGGCCTGCGGAAGAGGAAGACGCCGCTGTCGTCGTGTCGTCCGCCGCTGCCGCCGTACAATGGCTGCTGCAGCGGGAAGGCAACGTTTTTCTGACGACAGGCAGCAAGGATCTGGCGGCGTTTACGCTGTTGCCGCAGTATGCCGAACGCGTTACTGTCCGTATCCTGCCGGTTCAGGATTCGTTGCGGAAGGCTTTGGATCTCGGGTATCATCCTTCCCGCATTATCGCCATGCAGGGACCGTTTTCGGAAGACTTGAACAGGGCCATGTTCCTGCAGTGCGGGGCGACATTCGTCGTCACCAAAGATTCGGGGCGAATCGGCGGTTATGAAGAGAAGGCGGTGGCGGCGGAAAAGGCAGGAGCCAGGCTGCTGGTCATTGGCCGGCAGGAAGAGACAGGTCAACGTACGGAGGACATGATCGCCGTTCTTACCGCGTATTTGCAAAGATAAGAGAGGAGAATCGTTATGCTTCCCATTCATGTGATCGCCATGGGGCCCGGCAACAGAGAGTTGCTGACGGCGGCGGCGGCGCGGGCGTTGTCAACTTGCACGGTAGTGGCAGGCGATCGGCGTCTGCTCGAAGCCGTACCGGATTCCGTGCGTCGGGAGCCGTTGACCAGGCCGTCGGCGCTGCGTGCGTTGGCGGCATCGCTGGATCACGAACACGATGTGTTGGGCATTGTCGTTTCCGGTGATGTCGGCTTCTACAGCCTGGCCAAAGCAATTCGCGATTTTCCGGATTGCACCGTTCAGCGTCATTGCGGTATCAGCAGTCTCGTCTATTTTGCCGCTCAATTAGGCATGTCCTGGGAAGATGTTTATGTCGTCAGCCGTCATGGCCGCAAGCAGGCGCTGGCTCCTGCCGTATTGCAGCATGGCAAGGTTTTTTGCCTTACCGGCGACATTGATCGGGCCGAGGTGCTGTGCCGCGAACTCTGTGCTGCCGGTTTGGGCGGGCTGCAGGTTTACGTCGGGGAATACTTGTCGTACGACAGGGAACGGATCCGCGCCGGTACGGCGTCGGAATTGGCGGCTCTGCACTTTGACAGCTTGGCGGTTATGATGATTCTCAACGAAGCGTCGGCAGTTATCGGTAAAGGCGTGCATGGCTTGGATGACCGTCTTTTTTTGCGCGGCGACGTGCCGATGACAAAACAGGAAGTGCGTTCCGTCGCCATTTCCAAGTTGGCTCCCCGTGTCGGCGATACGATTTATGATGTCGGCGCCGGTACCGGTTCCTGTTCCGTCGAATTGGCGTTGCAGGCGCCGTTAGGAAAGGTGTACGCTTTGGAGGTCAAGGCGGCGGCGCTGCAGTTGCTTGAAGCCAATAAGGCGCGTTTCGGCGTGGAAAATATGCATATCGTCAGCGGTGAGGCTTCGGAACATATCGCTGCGCTGCCGCCTTGCGACTGCGCCTTTATTGGCGGTACAAAGGGGCGGTTGGCGGCCATATTGGACCGTATTTACGAAAAAAATGAGCGTTGCCGCGTCGTCATAACGGCGGTCACATTGGAAACGGTAAGCGAAGCAATCGCCTATTATAAGGATAAAGACGGCTATCGTTTCGATATCGTCAACCTCTTTGTTGCCGCAGGCAGACAGGCTGTCGCGTATACGATGATGATCGGACAAAATCCGGTTTACGTTATGCGCGCCGTCAAGCAAGGCGGCGAATCATGAGCACTGTAGCTGTGCCGCGGCTTTTGCTGGCAGCGCCGCAGAGCGGCAGCGGCAAGACAACAGTTGTTTGTGCCCTGCTTCGTGCTTTGGTCGGGCGCGGCAAACGGGTCGTAGCGTTCAAGAGCGGCCCGGACTACATTGATCCCGCTTTTCACCGCCGTATTACCGGTACGGCTTCGCGGAACCTGGATCTTTTTCTCTTGGGGCGGCATGAAGCCGGGGCCGTTGCTGTACGCCGCATCTTGGCGGAGCATGGCGCTGGCGCCGACATGGCGGTTATCGAAGGGGCAATGGGCTATTACGACGGTATCGGCCTGACGGCGGAGGCGTCGGCCTATGACTTGGCTCGCGTTACGGAGACGCCGGTCATTCTCGTTGTGGACGGTAAAGGATCGGCATTATCGCTTGCCGCATCGTTGAAGGGCTTGGCGTCGTTTCGCCATGACAGTCATGTCGCCGGCTTTATCGTCAATCATGTCAAGCCGTCGGTATACGCGTACTATCGGGAACGTTGGGAGCAGGAGAGCGGTCTTTGCAGTTGCGGCTATCTGCCGCCTTTGCCGGAATGCCGTCTCGAGAACCGTCATTTAGGATTAGTAGGCGCCGCCGAAGTTGCGACTATAGACGAGATTGTCGCCAGACTGGGCCGAGTTGCCGGTGAGACGTTAGACCTGGAGCGCCTGTGCCGTTTGGCGGAACAGGCGCCGGCTGTTGCCGTTGAGCCCCTTACCCTTTCGCCCGTCGGTTCGGTTCGCGTAGCCGTAGCGAGGGATGAAGCCTTCTGCTTTTATTATGACGACGTCTTCGATTTGCTGCGCCGTTTGGGAGCGGAACTCGTCTTTTTCAGCCCCCTTCACGATGCGGCGTTGCCGGACTGCGAGGCCCTGTATCTGGGCGGCGGCTATCCGGAACTGCATGCTTCGGCGCTGAGCGGCAATGCGTCTATGCGTCGTTCCATCAGGGACGCCTTGGGCAAAGGGCTGCCGTGTTTTGCCGAATGCGGCGGCTATATGTATCTCCAACAGGGATTCGGAGAAGGGACGGCCTTCACTCCCTGGGTTAGCGCTATCCCGACGGAATGTACGCTGACAGACAAGCTGCGCCATTTCGGCTATATCGAATTGACGGCGCAGGAAGATACGCTTCTTTGCCGAAAAGGAGAAACGATTACAGCTCACGAATTTCACTATTCTGCAAGCGACAGTGACGGCACTGCTTTTACGGCGGTGAAAGCCTCCGGCAAAGGGAGTTGGCCCGCCTATTACAGCTGCGGCAATCTTCTGGCCGGGTATCCCCATCTGCATCTGTACAGCCGGCCGCAGTGGGCGGCGCGGTTTTTGCGGAAAGCCTTAGCGTGGAAAAAAGAAAGGATAGGAATGTCATGGAAATAGAACATGTGTTGCCTCAGGACATAGAACGGCGCAGCATGGAGATCATCGATGAAGAACTGGGCGAAATTACGATTGCGCCGGAAAAGCTGGCTGTCGTCAAGCGCGTCATTCATACGAGTGCCGATTTTGAATACGCCAGAACGCTCCGTTTCAGCGGCGGCGCCGTAGCAAGCGGCTTGGCGGCACTACAGCAGGGATGCACCATCGTGACCGATACGAACATGGCCTGTACCGGCATCAACCAGGGCGCGTTGCATACGCTGGGGTGTCGCAAGGTCTGCTTTATGGCTGACGTCGACGTTGCCGCCGCCGCTAAAGCGGCCGGTACGACGCGGGCAGCGGCGGCGATGCGAAAAGCGGCGGCGTTGGCAGGCCCGTTGATCGTTGCCGTCGGCAACGCGCCGACAGCGCTTTTCAGTCTGGCCGAGCTCATCGACAGCGGCGCCGTCGCACCGGCCTTGGTGATCGCCGTGCCTGTCGGGTTCGTCAACGTCGTGCAGGCCAAGGAACGGATCATGGCTTGCAGCGTGCCGTATATTACCGCAGTAGGCCGTAAAGGCGGCAGCAATATTGCCGCCGCAATTTGCAACGCCTTGCTTTACACGCTGACCGGAGGTCGCCGGCCATGATGATACAACAAGCCGTCTTGCATGTGCTCGATTTCCATACGAATGCCTGTATCCTTTCACAAAAGCCGCTCGATTTCACGAATGAGACCGTTTATGAGTATGTCGATAAACAGGTGAGTCGCGTTCTCCACGATCCGTCCCGGCAAACGGGCGTGTTTTATGCGACAAGTCATTATCAGGAACTGTTGCAGCGTTATTTGGCGGGCACTGCCGATTTTGCCGAAGTCGCTTCGGAGACGGCGAAAAAACTGTACGATATCCTGTCTCTATGGGATGAACCGATATCGTTGGATCTGCTTTTCGTCGCCTTTCGGGATGATCATGAAGAAAACCGGATCGGCATCTTTCTGCTGGAAAACAAAACGGCCTATACCCATCAGATTCTCGACGACGAAGGCAGCGTTTACAGCAAACTGATCAAGCATTACGCCATCTTGCCGAATACGACGCAGAAAGTCGACGCCTATGCGATTGTCGGACTGCATGACCTGTCCGTAACCTTTGTTGACAAAAAGCGCCGCGTCAACGGTGAAGAACTGCTGATTTTGCCGGAGCGGCTGCTTCAATGCACAGCCGTCATTTCCGGCAAAGAGGCTGTGCAGAAAGCCAATAAGATAGCTCTTGCCGTTGCCGATGAATTCGGCGCCGACCCGATTAGGGTATTATCCAAGGCCAAGCAATACGTTGCCGCCAATGCCGAATTGCCTGATGAATTTTCGCCGAGAGAAATGGGAACGTGTGTCTTTGCCGACAGTCCGCCTTTGCAGGAAGCTTTTTCGGAACAGGCGGCAGCGGCCGGCCTGCCTGAAACGGTTGCAGTGGAAGAAGAATACGCCCGCAAAACCGGTACGATGCACAAGATCAAAACCGATACGGGTATTGAAATCACCTTTCCGTCAGCATATATTGAAAATACGGAATTTATTCAATTTATCACGAACTCTGACGGCACCCTGTCGATTGAGTTGAAGAAAATCGCCAAAATCATGAATAAATAATACGAAGCAGCCTTGCAGGAAAGGCTGCTTTTGCATATACTGATTGGCGGAAGTCTGCAGTAGGCCTGAAAAGATAAGATATCGTTTCAAGCTTTATCAGCGTTTTAAATAAGTGTGTATCTGGCGCTATTGAGCCTATTGAAGCGGTTCTTTATGGTAAGACGGTGGGGCCGCCAATTGTTAAAACAGCGTCTTGAGGCATCTGCAGGCGCATAGTTTGTTGTGTCTTCCTATGATATAATAGATCAATAAGTATACTACATGGAGGACAGCGTGAGTACATTATCCGTTTTAATTTTGACCAAAAATGAAGAAGAAAATATGACGGCTGTCATTGGTAGTGCGCGACAGTGTACGAGTGATATTATCGTAGTCGATGCAGGCAGTACGGATGGCACGGTTGCTATGTCTAAAGCCTGCGGCGCCCGTGTCATCTATCATGAGTGGGAAAATGATTTTGCCAAACAACGAAATATTGCAAGAGACAGTTCAACTGCAGATTGGATCTTATATTTGGATGCAGATGAACGAATAGATGTGAAGCTTGCTGAAGAAATACGGCAGGTAGTAGAGGTAGATGATCAGAGCAAACAATATGGCATGAAACGTAAGTCTGTGGCTTTCGGCAAAAAGTTTACTTACGGAGTGTTGTATCCGGATACGGTCATGCGGTTGTTCCCGCGGCAATCTGTTGTATGGGTCAATAAAGTGCATGAGCGGCCGGACTGTGTTTTGACGGCAAAAATCTTATCCGGATACATGGAACACCATACGTACAAAAATTGGCAACAGTGGGAGAAAAAACTTTGTCTTTATACGACGGCTTGGGCTGAAAATGCCTTTGAAAATGGTAAAACGATCAGTAAGGGCGGAATATTGGGGCATGCTTTGGGCGGTTTTTTCAAAATGTTTATGTTAAGGCGAGGATTTCTGGACGGTTGGATGGGAACGTATATGTGTTTTAACCATTTCTTTTACGAACTGTTAAAATATTTAAAATTATACGAATTGAACCATGAAAAGGAAAATAGAGGCATTATCGACAAAACTGAAAACAGCGATCAGGGCGATGCATAATGTCAATGACAGTAGCTGGTTAAGCAGTAATGTTGTACTATCGTGTTGGAATTTATACCATATTCGGAACTGGGAGTAAAAATATGCGTGTAGCTATTTTGGAAACGGTTAAAACTAATGGAGGATTTGAGCAGGAATTTGACCGCTTAATTATTGATGAGCTTCAATGTCAAGGACACGAACCTCTCCTGCTGTTACCGGAAAACAGCAGTTTATCTGTAGATTTCGATGTGTCCATAGAATACTTGCAAGGCGGCAGTATCATATCGTATGAAGGGGCGGGAAAATTTAAAAAAAGATGGCTTTCTTTACAACGGGAAGCTCGTCGTATCCGTTGGTTTAATTCTGCATATGAAAGAGCGGCCCGCAGAGAGTTTGACGCTATTATATTGACGACGGCGACGTATCGATATTTACGGTCACTTCATAAGAGTAAGTTGAAAGAGAGTCCCATACCGGTTATTTTTATTTTTTTGGGCGTCAATCCGCAAGAAAAACCGAAATTTTTAGTACAAGCCGAACGGTGTAAGGACTATAAAAATATTCGTTTAAAGGTAACTTCATTAAGAAACGATTTTTTGCAGGACAATGTTTCTAATGTGGAGGTTATTCAACCGCCCGTTCTTCGCCCTGCAGGAGTGTCCGCAGCTTCTCATTTAACCTATCGGGAACCGATTCGTATCGGTTTTTTTGGACATTACCGGCAAGGTGAAAAAAATATTGACAAGATTATTCAGGCATTTGTTCAGGCCGAATTGGACGGGATGGCGCATCTTGTCGTTCAACTTGCACCTACGGAGAGTGCAGATATTGCTTCTGCCTCAGCCATTATGAAGAAATATGATAACGAGGCCAATGTGTCATTTATCAAAGGCAAGTTATATGGAAAAGGGTGGTATGACGCGTTGTCAGCGGTTGATGTTCTCTTTTTGCCGTATCAAGATAAGCGATACGTATACAATTGGAGTGCCGTTTATTTTAATGCAATGGCGTTGTGTAAGCCTGTTTTGACGACTGCCGTGTTAAATCCCGAAGTATTGGCCCGCTATAAAATAGGCGAAGCAGTTCAATTGGATGATTTGCGGGTATTATCTGAACAAATACATGAATTTATTTATACATATCGAGAAAAACTGCCAATTTATGAAGCCAATCTGTTTAACGTCAATCAGGAATTTAGCGCAGCTAATTTTTTAAAGGCCCTTTTAAAGTAGCACGGATAGACAGCAACGCCGGGTTTTATCCATAAGAACATACGTGGCCGTGCGTAATTTAAATGCGGAAGAGAGGGGGCGTCTGTTATTTGTGATTTTATTAAGTGTTTTATCGGTATAATAAACGAATTAAGGCAGTGTAAGCTAAAAATGAAATTATTGTCAGTTGTTATGTGGTTATAAGGTGGTACATAGAAAATGGCAGCACAGAATGACGGATCATTTTTGGTCTCGGTTATTGTTCCTGTGTATAACGTGGAACCGTACATAAAAAAATGTATTGAAAGCATTCGGAATCAAACTTATGATAATTTGGAAATTATCCTGATTGATGACGGATCTACCGATAACAGCGGTAAAATATGCGATATGTATCAGATGGATACTCGTATTAAAGTTATTCATCAAAAGAATCAGGGTGTCAGTCGAGCAAGGAATACCGGCCTTGATCAAATGAGCGGAGATTATGTTTTATTCGTGGACAGCGATGATTATATCCATAAGGACTTAGTGTTCCATTGTATCGAAGCGGTGAAAAAATATAATGCAGATATCGTTACTTTTAACTCATTTACGATTAAAAATGGGAAAGAAACGATGCAGTCATTACAGAAACATTTGCTTCAAAACAGGGACACGTATTATCAGGCGATCCTTGAAGACAGCATTCCTTGTTATGTTTGGAATAAATTTTATAAAAGTGAATTGTGGCAGGATACACGCATGGCAGGCAATACTGATTTTGAAGATTTACTTGTCATGCCGTTCGTTATCAAGAAGGTCAAGAGCTTTTATTTGTTAGATGAAGCGTTATATTACTATAATGGCGATAATAATGGGTCCATCACACATAACATTAGTCCTAAGTCGAAATACGGATTGTTTAAATCTTTTGAGACCAGGATTCCTTTGTCCATAGAAAACGGCATGAAAGAATATAGCATTTATTGCAGATATCGGGCTATTCGAAGCGCTGTCGGCGGTATTGGACTGAATTTTGCCAATCCTTTATTAACTATGGATCAGCGGCAGGATATGTTGAATTACTTAGCTGCTGAAGAAAAAAAGGCTGACAGACCGAGAGTGGGATTAAAATATGAACTCTTATTTTATGGGGCCTTACACGCGCCGTGGATTTCCAGATTTTATGGTAAGTCCATG
The DNA here is from genome assembly GCF_000478965.1 of Megasphaera vaginalis (ex Srinivasan et al. 2021). Classification (NCBI taxonomy): domain Bacteria; kingdom Bacillati; phylum Bacillota; class Negativicutes; order Veillonellales; family Veillonellaceae; genus Megasphaera; species Megasphaera vaginalis (ex Srinivasan et al. 2021). The sequence goes on along the minus strand of NZ_AWXA01000008.1, from coordinate 44,104 downwards.
TATGGTATACAACGCTTGAAAAAGTTGTTTTCATCTTAATGGCAGAAAAGGGAAAGACGATTAGCCTTTCACAATAGGTTTTCATATTGACTGTTTTGCCGAAACATGATACTCTATATTAGTCTTTAGATGGAGCGGTATCGAAGTGGTCATAACGGGGCTGACTCGAAATCAGTTAGGCCGAAAGGTCTCGTGGGTTCGAATCCCACCCGCTCCGCCATGCAACTAATCGCACAGAAGAGCTTTATCGGCTTTTCTGTGCGACCTTTTTATTTGTGAAATACTGTTGCAATGGTTTTTCATCTTCGCCCGGTGCGGTTGCCGCCACTTGCCGGGTGTAGGAATAAAGCGTTCCAAGATAATGCTTTTGCAGCCTGATCTCAATACTTTCGTAATCGCATTGGCGTAAGCACTCACTGATGTGGGTGTTTTTTCGCATTTGAGGAGCGTTTGCCGTCGCTGTTCCGTTTTCTTTATCGGTTTTTTATAATGTAAAAAATAATTATGCAGAAATGCGGCTCATGGCCTGGTTGTCGGGTTGGGGTGTAAAGTTTTTTTCCGTACCGTGCAAAGGCGTTGTGATTACCCGTATCGGCGATTATACTAATACAAGAAGCGTGTATTTTCGGTGCAGGGAAAAGGGGTGTATCCGTGTTTGAGCAATTGGTGTTGTCGGTGCAGCAGGATATCAAGTTGTTTATCTTCTTTCCGATCTTATGTGCCATTTTCCGGTATTTGTTTATCAAAATATATAGCCCGTATAAGGTGCTCAATGGAAAAGGGACGATAGTCCGGCGTTGTTTTCGGTATGGGTTCTGGTGGGGCATGACGTACAATGCATATGCTTTTTTGATTCCCTTTTTGTGTATAACGGTGCCGTCACTTTTTTTCCCGCAAGTGGGGAGAGCTGGCGACAGCTTGCGTCTGAGTATGGGATGCATTTATGCAGTTGTCTTGTATATCGCGTTTGTCGGCAAACTCATTTTTTATCGTCATTTCCATGATATTTATAATCATAACCTGCCCTTGGTCAGACATGCGGAAAAGCATAATTTGTTGGATATCTTTTTTCACCAGGACCATGGCGCGTTTCTCTTGTTCAGTCTGATTCCGTACAGTGTTGCCGCCGCTTACGGCATTCATTCTTTTCTGCTCCTGCCGAGTTTTTCGTATGCGTCATTTTCGTCTTTACCGGTTGCGTATCTGTTCAATACGGGCATACTCGGCGCTCTTGTCCTAGGGTTCTTCTTCTTCAAATGGGGCGGCACCTTGAATCCGCGGAAAAAGAAAACGTGGGCGACGATGCCGGGGATTGTAAAAAAGGAACTCTTTTTTGCCAACGCCGCGGCCGATGATCTGCTTATTTTGGAACGCGTGTTTGCCCGCTCGGCAGAGGGGCGCAGGAACGAATCGGATGCGGAAGCGTTGGCGGTTATCCGGACGGTGGCGGTAAGCGAGCCGGCTGAAACGGATAAAAACCCGTTGTATTCTTTCAAGCGCGTGTCGAAGGGGGCGCGTATAAAAAAACCGTCGCATATTTTTTTGTTTGTCGGCGAGAGCTATTTGCAGCAGCTGTTTGATCCCGCATATGATTGTCTGCATGTCGTCAGCGGCGGCAAACGGTTTCGGGAAGATGAAGATACCTTATCGTTTGCCAACGCCTTATCGGCAGGGGTGGTGTCTCGTCCGTCTATCGTCAGTCTGATGTCCGGCATTTTCGACATGGGTTTGGAGCTGAACGAGCTGAAAAGTTTCTGGAACGGTACGGTTCCGACGTCCTTGCCGCTGCAGTTGAAGAAGCTGGGATATCGGACAGCCTATTGGTACGGCGGCAGTCTGAAATCCGGTAATTTTGATCGCTTTGCGCCGGCTTGCGGCTTCGATCGGGCATTGACGGCCGTTGAGTTCTGTGCGCCCGATGCGCCGCGGACCTGGGTAGGTGTTTATGATAATGTTTTCCTTAAAAGAACAGCCGAGCTTATTGAGGGCAGTTCCTTCTCCGCTCCTGAATTCCATTTCATCTACACAACGTCGTATCATGCGCCCTTTAAGATTGATGTAAAACGGTACGGCTATCAGCTGGATGAAGTCATGCCGGAGGCGCCGCAGGATGTCAAGCGTGATTCAGATATACAGCGAAATATGAGCGCTCTCTGGTTTGCGGACCATGCAATCGGCAAATTCATTGAACGGATGCGCCGTCTCTTTCCGGACAGTTTGTTTATTCTGACCGGCGATCACGCCATTAATTTGGATATGTTCAGTAAAACGTCCCTCATTAATCGGGCTGTCAGCTTCCGGGAGCAGCATTGTCCCGTATTGATGATCAATCACTGCGAACTGACGAAGGATATGTTTGCCGGCAATACGATTGCCAGTCATATGAATATTATGCCGACGATTATGGAATTGATTGCACCCAAGGGATTTGCCTATTATTCGCTGTTGCCGGCGCTGACGGAGAAGATAGATCATATCGTTTCGCCGTATCATTGGCTGCGCAGGGATGCGATCGGATCCTATGACCATGATTTTTACCAGCCGCTGGGGAAAGAACATTGCGAAGGGGAATTGCTGCAAGGTGACATTCCGTACAAGGAAGAACAGTTGGCCTTCAAAAGCCTTACCCGCTATATGGTACGCCATCCCGAACTGCTGCGGCCTGTTCAGGATTTGTTGCAGTAGCTATTGGGGAGAAGGAGCGGCTCTTCCGGAAAAGGGCTTGGCATAAATTGACTTTTCGCCCGTTCTTTGCTATGATAAACGCAATATCGGCGATGCAGGAAAGGGAGTAGGCGCAAGAGCAGCGAGATAAGGACGGTGAGAGCTTATCGCATAGTGCTGAAAGGCGTTCCGAAGGCCGGAGTCGGAAGTTTCTCCGTGAAATGTGTATGGCTCATGAATTAAGCGGGTCTTTTGACCAATCGGGGTGGAACCGCGGGTGTAAGCTCGTCCCTGTAACAGGACATGTTACAGGGACTTTTTTTGTATTTCAGGAGGGAAAACAGATGAATTTTCAGGAAATGATCTTTGCATTAAAGAAATTTTGGTCTTCCCAAGGCTGCATCATTCAGGAACCGTATGATGTGGAAAAGGGCGCCGGTACGATGAATCCGGCTACATTCTTGCGTACCTTGGGGCCGGAACCGTGGCATGTCGCCTACGTAGAGCCGTCACGGCGCCCGGCAGACGGACGGTACGGCGATAATCCGAACCGCCTTTACCAGCATCATCAGTTCCAGGTTATCTGCAAGCCTTCACCGGACAATATTCAGGAGTTGTATTTGCAGAGCCTGGAAGAACTCGGCATCAATCCGCAGGAGCATGATATCCGTTTCGTTGAAGACAACTGGGAATCGCCGACCCTCGGCGCCTGGGGACTCGGTTGGGAAGTATGGCTTGACGGCATGGAAATCACGCAATTCACGTACTTCCAACAAGTCGGCGGTATTGATGTCAAGCCTGTGTCTTCAGAAATTACCTACGGCATGGAACGACTGGCCATGTATATCCAGGGCGTAGATAACGTCTATGACCTGGAGTGGACGACGGGCGTAACGTACGGTGATATTTTCCACCAAAATGAAGTGGAGCAGTCGACGTATGCCTTTACCTTGAGCGATTCGAAATTGCTGTTTCATCTATTTGATCTCTATGAAGCGGAAGCCATGCGGGTTATTCAGGCCGGTTTCGTCATTCCGGCGTATGATTACGTCCTGAAATGTTCGCATACCTTCAATCTCTTGGATGCCGGCGGCGCTATCAGCGTCAGCGAGCGCGCCGCGTTTATCGGTCGTGTCCGCAATATGGCCCGGGCCTGTGCGAAGACGTATTTGGAGCAGCGTGAGAAATTGGGATTCCCGATGTTGAAGGAGGATAAATAAATGAGCAGAGATTTATTACTGGAAATCGGCACGGAAGAAATACCGGCTCATTATATGCCGAGCCTGTTGAGACAGGTGAAGGAATTGGCGGCAGCGAAGTTCAAGGAAGCCCATATCAGCCATGAAGCGATCAGAGTGCTCGGCACACCGCGCCGTGTAGCTTTGCTGATAGCCGGTGTCGCGGAAAAACAGGCCGACGTTTCGGCCAGAAATAAAGGGCCGTCCGTCAAGATCGCTTTTGATGGCGAAGGAAAGCCGACAAAGGCGGCTGCAGGTTTTGCTCGCGGGCAGCAAGTCGATGTTGCCGATCTGATCGTCGAAGACGGCTACGTTTTTGCCGATGTGACGACTGTCGGCGCCGCGACGGCGAGCCTTTTGCCGGCAATGATGAAAGAGCTCGTCCTGTCCTTATCTTTTCCGAAGAGCATGATATGGGGAAATCAGGATGTTCGTTTCGTTCGCCCCCTGCGCTGGTTCGTAGGTCTTTTCGGCAGCGACGTCATTCCTTTTTCGCTGGCCGGCGTTCAGGCAGGCAAGGTCAGCCGCGGTCATCGCTTCTTGGGGACAGGGGATTTTACCGTTTCTTCCATGCGTGAATATGAACGGGTAACGAAGGAACATTTTCTCATCGTCGACCCGGAAGAGCGGAAAGCGATGATTCTCAAAGGGCTGCAAGAACTGGCGGAAGAAAAGGGCGGTAGGGTCATGATAGATGAAGAGCTGCTGGAAGAGGTCGTTTATCTCGTCGAGTACCCGACAGTCCTCTGCGGCGCTTTTGACAAAGAATTTCTGGCGTTGCCGGAAGCTGCCATCATCACGCCGATGAAGGATCATCAGCGTTATTTTCCGATGCGCGACGGGGACGGCAAGCTCATGAATCTTTTCCTGACCGTACGCAACGGCGATACCGCGTATTTGGAAACGGTCCGGCGCGGTAATGAACGCGTACTGCGGGCCCGGCTCGACGACGCCAAATTTTTCTTTGAAGAAGATAAAAAGAAAAAATTGGCCGACCGTATTGACGATTTGCAGAAAATCGTTTTCCAAGACGGCTTGGGAACGCTTCGTGATAAAGCCGAACGCCTGGCGGCCATTATGGTATTCTTGAAGGATAAGTTGGATTTGCCCGTCGATAACCGCGATTTGCAGCGTCTTTCTTTATTGGCGAAGACCGATTTATTGACGCAGATGGTTATGGAATTTACGGAATTGCAGGGCGTCATGGGGAAGGAGTATGCGCTTCTTGACGGAGAAAAGGCGGCTGTAGCCGAAGCGATTAACGAACAGTATTTGCCGCGCTTCGCCGGAGACGGGCTGCCGCAGACGATAATGGGAAAAATTCTCGGCGTTGCCGATAAATTCGATACCATTACCGGTTCGTTCAGCCTGGGCCTGGTTCCGACGGGATCGCAGGACCCCTTTGCTTTGCGCCGGCAGACGATCGGCATTCTGAATATCCTGATGGAAGCGGACTGGAATTTGAATTGTACGGAAGTTTTCGCGTACATCCTGGAGCTTTTGCATGTCGCTTTTAACGATCGGGAAGCCGTCATGGGTCAGCTTAACGAATATTTTGCTCTTCGTCTGAAAAATATTTTACAAGATCAGGGGTTTGATTACCGCATTATTGATTGCGTTTTACAATCTGACACACTGAATGCGGCCGCGGCTGCCAAGCGCGCGGCGGCATTGGCAGCCGCCGGCGTTATGGAACAGACGGAATTGCTGCAAGCCTATACTCGCGTTGGCAATATGGTCAAAGATGCCGACGATACGGCTGTCGATCCCTCCTTATTTGAAAGTAAGGAAGAAACGGCGCTTTTCGCTGCCTGCCAAGCCATGTCCGGCCGTTTGTCGCAAGCCTACTCGACATGTGATTATACGGCGGCCGTCGCCATTTTGTCCGAAGGTGTCGAACCGATCAACGCCTTCCTTGACAACGTTTTGGTCATGCATGAAAAGGAATCGGTCAAAAGGAATCGGCTGCACTTGCTGACCGCCGTTTTTGCGTTGATCAGGCCGCTGGGAAATATTAAAAAATTATTGTAAAAGGAGCGTGATTGTCATGTTGAATGGAAAAAAACTTGCCTTGCTCGTCGCCTTTTTTGCACTGCTGACAGGGATTACCGTTTTTGCCGAATCTCCCGGTTTTGCCGTTGGCGACGCCGCCGGCGACAATGCCGTTGAAGTCTATATGAGCAGCGACAGCAACTATTATACGTATTTCAATAAGACGTACGGATATTCGCTGGAAGTGCCGAAGACGGCTACGCAGATGGAATCCACGACGTACGGAGACGGCGCTTATTTTCAGGATCCTGCCGATACGGTGACGATTTTTGTCTACGGAGCCGTAAACCGGCTGAATTTTACTGTCGATGAGTTATATACGATGGATATGGGGATCAACGGTTCTCCCGCATTGACGACGAATACACGGACCGGCGACTCCTTTACTGTGTCCTGGAATAAGGACGGGAAGTCGTATTACCATGTGTTCAGCTACAATAAGAAGAGCAATACGTATGCGGCCTTTTCCGTCATTTACCAGACGAGCCAGGAAGCGCAGTACCGGCCTGTTCTGCAGCATATGACCGAAACCTTTGTGCCGGCAGGAGCCGTCGAACCGAAGTCTCTGTAAAATTTTACTTACGACTTGCCAAACAAATTTCTTTTGTGATATACTCTATACGTTAATTTAGGCACTCCTCTGTCTGCAAGACGATGGCCGGTATGGAGACGGACCACGGAAGGCATGAATGTCTTATAGGAGGAAAAAGAAAATGAATATCATCAGCGTACTTGAACAGGAACAACTTCGCAGCGACATTCCCGACTTCCGCCCCGGTGATACCGTAAAGGTACACGTAAAGGTTGTCGAAGGCAACCGGGAACGTATTCAGGTCTTTGAAGGCGTCGTCATCGGCCGCCAGAACGGTGGCGTTCGGGAAACCTTCACCGTTCGCCGGCTTTCTTACGGTGTCGGTGTTGAACGTACTTTCCTGGTGCACTCTCCCCGACTGGCAAAGATCGAAGTTTCCCGCCGCGGTATTGTCCGCCGCGCAAAGCTGCATTATCTGCGCGGACTTACAGGCAAGGCTGCCCGGATTCGCGAACGTCGCTAAGAATGGCAGGGACGCAGGCAAGGATCGGAAATTTTCCGATCCTTGTTTTTTTTATGCAGGCGTTGTCCTTTGCGAAGAAGGAGCGCGGCAGTCTTGCAATCTTTATTTTACGGGATGCTTATGCTATAATATATTGACATATATAAGTGTCCATTTTTATTATGAGGTGATGACATTGATGAAACACGATATCTTCGTTACGGGGCACAGAAGCCCTGATACAGATTCCATTTGCTCTTCGCTGGCAATGGCCAAATTGAAGCAGCTCCAAGGCTTTGACGCCGTAGCCGTCCGCGCCGGTGAACCGAACAAGGAATCGCTTTTCGCCTTGCAGTATTTTCACGTGGAATTGCAGCCGTTGGTTACGGATTTTTATGTAAAGGTCGGCGACGCCGTTTATACCGATATGGCGGCGCTGCCTGTCAGCGCCAGCCTGAAGGATGCCGCCAACTGGTTCCGCGGCCACGCTGCGGATATACTTCCCGTATCGGACGGCGGCAAGTTTGTCGGCGTTGTTGACCGCGCCGCCTTGGCTGAAGAATTTATTAAGACCGTACGCGGCGAAGAACTCAGTACGATTAAGGCCTTGGCTCACGATCCGGCGCTTTCTTTCGCCGTCGGCGATAACGGCCACGACGTACCTGCCGAAGGGACATATCCCGTAACGGATGACGGTAAGTATGTGGGCTTGGTTTGCGCCGAAGCGGTAGCCAAGGTGAAGAAGCAGAAGGTATTTCTCGTCGATCACAATGAAAAAAAGCAGATCATCGACGGCATTGACGAAGCTGAAATCATCGGCGTTCTCGATCATCATCGCATCGGCGGCACCTTAGCGACGGCCGGTCCGATCTTTATCCTTTTCAAGCCCGTCGGCTGTTCGGCGACTATTGTAACGGAACAGTATGAAGCGGCGCATATTGCCATTCCCAAGGATATCGCCGGACTGTTGCTTTCGGCGATCATTTCCGATACCGTTTTGTTCCGTTCGCCTACCTGCACGGAAGAGGATAAACAGGCGGCCTGTAAGTTGGCGGAGATCGCCGGTGTCGATATCGAGACATACGGTATGGAAATGCTCAAGGCCGGCGCGAATGTTTCCGATTTGACGCCGGATCAGATCGCTCATAACGATATGAAGGAATTCAACGGCAACGGGAAGACTTTTACGGTATCGCAGGTGCAGGTCATGGATACGACGGACTTGCTGGCTCAGAAAAAAGTCCTTCTCAGCGCGCTGGAAAAAATGCGCGCCGAAAAGAATTATGTCGCATCCTTCCTGATGATCACGAGCATTATCGACGAATCGACGAATCTGATTTTTGCCGGCAACATGGATGATATCGTAGCCAAGGCTTTTGCTGCCGACGTCCTTGATAAGGAAGTATTCCTGCCGCAGGTCATGAGCCGTAAGAAGCAGGTTATTCCGCCGATCCTTTCGGCAATGTAAATGTTGCGCTTTTATCAAGGCCCTCATCATGCGGTGTGGGCCCTTTTCTTCTGTATAGACGTAAGGAGCTTGTATGAACCCCATTTTTGCAACCTTAAACGACAGGCAGCTTGAGGCCGTGCGGCATACGGAAGGGCCGCTGTTGATTACGGCCGGCGCCGGATCGGGAAAGACGAAGGTCCTGACCTGCCGTATTGCTCACTTATTGGAAAAAGGTGCGGCGCCGTATCAGATTCTGGCGATTACCTTTACTAACAAGGCCGCAAAGGAAATGCGTGAGCGTGTGCAGCATCTCGTCGGTACGACGGCGGAAAAAATCTGGCTCAGCACCTTTCATTCTTTTTGTGCCAAATTGCTTCGCTTTGAAATCGACGGCTTCAGCGGATACACGCGCAATTTTTCGATTTACGACAGCGCCGATCAACTGACGCTCATCAAGGACTGCCTGAAAACAATGAATCTTGACGATAAGCAATTTCCACCGCGCTCCGTTCTGGGGACGATTTCAAGTGCCAAGAATGTGCTTTGGACGGCTGCGGAATATGCCGAACGGGCCGGCGATTTTTACGAGCAGAAGGTCGCCGAGGCGTACGCCTTATATGAGAAGAAACTGAAGGAAAACAACGCCCTTGATTTTGACGATCTTTTGCTGACAGCCGTCAAGTTGTTGCAGGAAAGACGGGAAATACGAGAAAAGTACCAAGACCGTTTTCACTATGTTTTGGTTGATGAATATCAGGATACGAACAAGGCGCAATATATGCTGACGAAGATGTTGGCTGCCAAGTGGCGGAATATTTGCGTCGTCGGCGACGCGGATCAGAGTATTTATGCCTGGCGCGGCGCCGATATTCAGAACATTATCGACTTCATGGGCGACTACCCCGATGGCACGACGATCAAACTGGAACAGAATTACCGCTCGACGCAGACGATTTTGAATGCGGCTAATGCGGTTATCGAAAATAACGAAGAACGGCCGAAGAAAGTCTTGTGGACCGAAAATGCCGCAGGCGGCAAGATTATCCATTACGCGGCGCAGACAGAGCATGATGAAGCGGATTACATTGCCGGCGTGATGTATAATCGTCACGAGATCAGTCGCGAGCCCTACGGTGATATGGCCGTTCTTTTCCGTACGAACTCCCAGTCCCGCGTCTTGGAAGAAAAGCTTATCCGTTACGGCGTGCCCTATACGATGGTGGGCGGCACGAAGTTCTACGACCGCAAGGAAATTAAAGATGTATTGGCTTATTTGCGTCTGCTTTACAATCCGGAGGACAGTTTGAGCTTGATCCGTATCATCAACGTGCCGAAACGGAATATCGGAGCGGCGACGCTGGAGCATTTGACCGACTTTGCCGAAGCGAGACGAGTCTCTCTCTTTGAGGCGCTTTCGTCGGAAGAGAATCTGCCTGTTACGAAGCGTGCCAAGGCGGCGCTGGAAGATTTTACCGTGACGATTTTTGACTTGCTCAGCCATGTGGCAGAATGGGATCTGTTGACGCTGATCGAGCACGTTATCGCCGATACGGGCTACGGCGCCATGCTCGATCAGGATGCGGCTCATGATCCGCAAGGCGAAAGCCGTAAAGACAATGTCGGCGAATTTCTTTCCGTTGCGAAGGATTACATGGATACGAATGAAGGCGGCAGTTTGCAGGATTTTCTGGAAAATATCGCATTGGTCAGCGATGTTGACGATTTTGAAAGCAACGATTCCAAGGTTACGCTGATGACGCTTCATGCCGCTAAGGGACTGGAGTTTCCCGTCGTTTTTCTCGCCGGCCTGGATGAGGGGCTCTTTCCGCATAGCCGCACCTTGCTGGATACGGCGCAGATTGAAGAAGAACGGCGTCTGGCTTATGTCGGCATTACGCGGGCGGAACGTCAGCTGTATGTGACCAATGCGGCGACGCGGACGATGTACGGCCGCGTCGCCGCGTATTTGCCGAGCCGCTTCCTGGGGGAAATTCCCGACGGGTTAATCGAAGAATTTCATCGCCGCGCCGCCTTGCCATCGCAGCGTGAAGGGGACGTACCGGGGAAGCAGCGCCTTTCGATTTTGACAAAACCGGTGACGACGTCGCTGCCGAAAAGCCGCGCTGTCGATTCTTCGTGGCAGAAAGGGGACCGGGTTCGCCATAAGGTTTGGGGGACCGGCACGGTTTTGGATGTTATCGGCGAAGGGGCGGGAATGCAGATGAGGATACAATTTCCTACGCAGGGGATACGTCAGGTCGTCGTTAAATATGCACCCCTTGAAAAACTATAGGGACGGAGGTACGGTATGACTGATAAGGAAATGGCGCAACGCCTCAAGGAACTGCGTGAGACCATCGATTTTTACGGCTATCAATATTATACGCTCGACAAGCCGACAATTACCGATTATGAATATGATATGCTCTATCGGGAACTGGAGAATATTGAAAAAGCGCATCCCGAATGGATCACCGCCGATTCTCCGACGCAACGTGTAGGTCATAAGATCGCCGGCGGATTTAAAAAATACACACACGATCGGCCGATGCTTAGCTTGGGAGATGTGTTCAACGATGCCGAACTGATGGATTTCGACCGCCGCGTGCGGCAGGATCTTGACGGTGAAGCGCCGGAATATGTCGTCGAGCTGAAGATCGACGGTCTCGCCGTCAACTTGATTTATGAAGACGGCAGCTTTATTCGCGGCGTTACACGAGGTGACGGTACTGTCGGCGAAGATATTACGAATAACATCAGGACAATTCGAACGGTTCCGCTGCATATCGACAACGCGCCGCCTCATATGGAAGTGCGCGGCGAGGTCTATATGCCCGTCCGCGCTTTTGAGGCTTTGAACGAACAACGGCGCGAAGATGAGCTTGAACCATTTGCCAATCCCCGTAACGCCGCCGCCGGTTCGCTGCGCCAGTTGGACCCGCAGATCACGGCACAGCGCAAGCTTGCCTTTTTCGCCTACGCCGTCGGCGGAACGATAGGAATGGCGATCGGGAGTCAGCAGGAACTGTTGCAACGCCTGCGTGATTTCCGTTTTCACGTTAATCCCGAATCGGCCGTTTTCACGAATATGACAGGCGTCATCGACTTTATCCATACGTGGGATGAGGGGCGCCGTACGTTGCCTTATGCGACAGACGGCATGGTCGTCAAGGTTAATTCCTTCGCCCAGCAGAAACGGCTCGGCAACACTGTTAAAATTCCGCGTTGGGCGATTGCTTATAAGTTTCCGCCGGAGCAGGCCAGGACGAAGGTGCTCGGAATTTCTCTTTCCCTCGGCCGTACCGGCGTCCTGACGCCGGCTGCTGATTTGGCGCCGGTTCGCTTGGCCGGAACGACGGTTAAACGGGCGACGCTTCATAACGAAGACTATATTCGCGATAAGGATATTCGCGTCGGCGACACGGTCATTATCCAGAAGGCCGGCGAGATTATTCCTGAAGTCGTCCGTTCGCTGCCGCAAGAGCGAACGGGGCGGGAAACGCCTTTTTGCATGCCTGCGGTCTGTCCGAGTTGCGGCAGTCCTGTCGTACGTCGTGACGGGGAAGCGGCGACACGTTGCACTAATCCGGCGTGTCCCGCCGTGCTCTGCGAACAGTTTGCCCATTTTGTCAGCCGTGATGCCATGAATATCGACGGCCTCGGTACGGCCAGCGTTCGGCAGCTTGTCGAGAGGCAGCTGCTTCATTCCGTAGCCGATATTTATTCGTTGACGCATGCTGAATTGCTGGGGCTTGAGGGGTTTGCCGAAAAATCGGCGCAAAATCTTCTCCAGGCTATTGAAAAGAGCAAGAACGTCGGGTTGGCGCGGCTCCTGTTCGCGCTGGGGATCCGCTTCGTCGGCGCGAAAGCGGGACGGATATTGGCCGAACATTTCGGTTCCATGGAAGCGCTGGCGGCGGCGGAGTTGACGGAGCTGACGGCTATCAAAGAGATCGGGCCGCGCATTGCCGAGTCGGTCGTCGCGTATTTGCGTGAACCGAAGAACCGGGAGCTTATTCGCGCGCTGCAAGAACGCGGCGTCGATTTAACGGCGGAGAAACGGGAACTGATCAACGCCTCGTTTGACGGAGAGGTTGTCGTTCTGACAGGCAAGCTGGAACTCATGGGACGAAAAGAAGCACAAGATGCAATCGAACGGCGCGGCGGCAAATGTACCGCTGCAGTGACGAAGAAGACGACGTTGGTTATTGCCGGCGCCGAACCGGGCAGTAAGTATGAAAAGGCCAAATCGTTGGGAACTCACATCATTACGGAGCGGGAATTTGCGGAATGGCTGGAGCGCGGATAGCATTTCTCAAAAAAAAAAGAAAATGATATAATTATACGTTGTGAACTACTGTGCTGGTAATTACATTTTCAATAAGGAGTGTCGCTATGAAGGTTAGTGCCGAAGAAATCAAAAAGATCGCACTGTTGTCTCGATTGGAAGTGCAAGACGAAGACCTGGAATCTGTCGGCAAGCAATTGAATGATATTTTGACGTACATGGAGCTTATCGGTCAAGTTGATATCAGTGATGTCGAACCGACGGCTCACGCCGTTTCCATGTTTAACGTTATGCGCGAAGATGTGCCGCAGCCTTCCATGTCCAACGAAGATGCGTTGCAGAATGCGCCGGAACGGGAAGACGGCTACTTCAAGGTTCCGAAAGTGATACAAGACTGAGGAGGGGTACTGTGGAAGCATTGACGATCCATGCACTGCATGAAAAATTGATCAAAGGCGAGATTTCAGCCTGTGAGCTGACGGCCAAGTATCTGGCGCATAAGGATGTTGTCGAACCGCAAGTCAAGGCGTTTTTATCGGATAACAGGGAAGGTGCGGCGGCAGCGGCCGCCGTTGTTGACCGGAAGCTGGCCGCCCATGAAGAGATTGCCGATCTGGCCGGTATTCCCGGCGCTATTAAGGATAATATCTGCATCAAGGGCGAACAGGCGACGTGCGCCTCGAAAATACTGGAAAACTTCAGGTCGCCTTATCATGCGACGGTTATTGATAAGTTGCGCGCCCTCGATTACGTCAGTCTCGGCAAGACGAATATGGACGAATTCGCCATGGGCAGTTCAACGGAAAACTCCGCGTTTCAAGTGACTGCCAATCCGTGGAACAGGGATTGCGTGCCCGGCGGCTCTTCCGGCGGTTCCGCCGCCGCCGTTGCTTCCGGCGCCGCCGTTTGGAGTCTCGGCTCCGATACGGGAGGCTCGGTTCGTCAGCCGGCTGCATATTGCGGTCTTGTCGGGTTGAAACCGACGTACGGCCTTGTCTCTCGTTTCGGACTTATCGCCTTTGCGTCATCCCTTGATCAAATCGGGCCGTTGACGAATGATGTGGAAGACTGCGCGATCGTCCTTAATGCGATTGCTGGTCACGACGTCAAGGATTCGACATCGATTCGGCAGGAAAAAAAGGATTATAAAAAAGCGCTTGTCCGTGATGTGAAGGGCATGAAAATCGGGATTCCGGAAGAATTTTTTGCCGAAGGGCTTGATGACGGCTGCCGCAAGTCTCTGAATGAAGCGATTGAAACGTATAGGAAGCTCGGCGCTGAAATCATCGGCGTGAAAATGCCTCATATGAAATACGGGTTGGCGGCCTATTATATTATCGCTCCCGCCGAAGCCAGCTCCAATCTCGGCCGCTATGATGGTGTCGGGTTCGGTCTGCGCGTACGGGGCAAGGATATTGTCGATATGTACAAAAAGACGCGTTCACAGGGATTCGGACCTGAAGTGCAGCGCCGTATTCTTTTGGGTACGTATGTGCTCAGCGCCGGTTATTACGATGCCTATTATCTGCGGGCCATGAAGGTGCGTACACTCGTCAAAGCGGATTATGACAAGGCCTTGGAAACTTGCGATATCCTTTTGACGCCTACGACGCCGGACACGGCATTCAAAATCGGCCAAAACAGCGATAACCCGTTGGCCATGTATCTCGGTGACGTTTGTACGGTCACCTTGAACCTGGCTGGTTTGCCGGGAATTAGCTTACCTTGCGGCTATAAGGACGGCATGCCTGTAGGCATGCAGCTCATCGGCAGAGCCCTTGATGAAGAAACGCTGCTGCGCGCTGCGTACACCTTTGAACAGGAACGTACGGATTTACGGAAACCGTTGCCAATGGGGGAGGTTAAATTCTGATGAAATATGAATCTGTCATCGGCTTGGAAGTGCATACCGAGTTAAAAACCAAAACAAAGATTTTTTGCGGCTGTAGCACGGAATTCGGAGCCGAACCGAATACCCATGTCTGCCCTGTCTGCCTGGGACTGCCGGGCTGCTTGCCGGTGCTTAATAAAGAAGTCGTGCATTTTGCCATTAAAGTGGGATTGGCACTGCATTGCGATATCTTGGCTTACAACAAGTTCGATCGCAAAAATTATTACTATCCCGACTTGCCGAAAAATTTTCAGACGTCGCAGTTCGACTTGCCGATTTGCCTGAACGGCTATGTCGATATTGAAGTCGGCGGTAAACAACGTCGTATCCATTTGACGCGCATTCACATGGAAGAGGATGCGGGAAAACTCGTGCACAGCGGCGCGACGATCGGTACCTCCGATTCATCCAATGTCGATTACAATCGTACCGGCGTGCCGCTGCTGGAAATTGTGTCGGAGCCGGATATACGCAGCGGCGAAGAAGCAAAAGCCTATCTGGAAAAGCTCCGCTCTATTCTGCAATATTTGGAAGTATCGGATTGCCGTATGGAAGAAGGCAGTATGCGTTGCGACGCCAATATTTCCGTTCGCCCCGTCGGTACGGATACGTTGGGCACAAAAGCGGAAATCAAGAACATCAACTCCTTTACGGGTGTACAGAAGGGGATCGAATACGAAGCTGTCCGTCAGGCTCAGCTTCTTGAAGAAGGCGGCAGGATTGTACAGGAAACGCGTGGTTGGGACGAAAATAAGGGCGTGACGATCAGTCAGCGTGTTAAGGAAGAATCCAATGATTACCGCTATTTTCCCGAGCCCGATCTGATTCCGTTGCAAATTTCGCCGGAATGGATCGAAGAGGTCCGCAAAGAACTCCCGGAAATGCCGGACGCACGCCGTCGACGCTTCATCGATACGTTGAATTTAACCGAATACGATGCGGGGTTATTGACGTTGGAAAAGGCTACGGCAGATTATTTTGAAGCCGTAGTAGATGCCGGCAGCGACCCCAAGGCGGCCGCCAATTGGCTGCTCGGTGAATTTGCCAAGAAACTGAATGATGAGGGGCTGTCCGCTAAAGATGCGCCTGTCTCTCCGGAAAATTTGGCGGAACTGATCGGTTTAATCGCCAAGGGGACTATTTCCGGTAAGATTGCGAAGAAGGTCTTGCCTGAAATGTGGGTTTCCGGCAAGTCCGCCGGTCAGGTCGTTGAAGAACAGGGACTGGTGCAAATCAGCGATACGGGTGAACTGGAAGAAATCGTAAAAACAGTTGTCTCTGCGAATCCGCAGTCCGTAGAGGATTATCGGGCAGGCAAGAAAAAGGCGATCGGGTTCTTGGTGGGACAAATTATGAAAGAAACGAAGGGGCGCGCAAATCCGGCGGCTGTAAATGAATTGCTGATTACAATTTTAGAAGCATAAATATGCGAAGAAAACAGGCTCGATCTTACATCGGGCCTGTTTTTTATGCAATCTGTAAATGACTTTTTGTAATTATAAAAATAGTTTTAAAACATAAATAAGAAAGAATATTATAAATAATATTATAAATAATATTATGAATTGCAGATAAAATTATTAATAAGTTAAATACATGTGCACTTTAGGAAAGAGAAAAGGCAGTCCAATCTAAAATAAGTATGACTAATAGGTATTAATACAATTTACAGCACTTACTATACAAGGTATAATAATAACAAGTTCTTACTGCGGCACTGCTTGTATGTTCTTTATGAAAATCGAAAGTAAATGCTTGATATTAGGGATTGTTTTGATGGTCAGTTTTGTTATGCAAAAAAAAATGAATAGGGAGGGTTGAGTTGACGGGAAATTATGTATAACAGATTGTGTCAGTGAAATCAATGCAGGTAATAGGAGATCAGGTTTTCATTTTCGGAACTACAGCGCGTTGCATGTAATTTTTTGTGTTGTCTCTTTTTTTTGTTGGAGGGAAAGGTGAATTTAATATGACCGTATTTTTGGCCGTGCTACCCCTTTTGTGGCTGATTATAGCCTTGTCCATTTTGAAAGTGCCTGCTTGGAAGGCTTGTATGGCTGCTGCTCTTATTTCTTTTATTGTTGCTGTCCTGCCGCTGGAAGCCTACAATAAGGTTCCCGGAATTATGCTTTCCGGTGCGGTGGAAGGTGTCGCTTTAGCCGTTTGGCCTATTTTATTGGTTATTACGGCCGCTATTTTTACATATAATCTCGTTGTTCATACGAAGGCGATGGAAACGATCAAAACCATCCTCACCTCTGTCAGCCCGGATATGCGCGTTCTTTCTTTGCTCCTGGCATGGGGGTTTGGCGCTTTCATGGAAGGCATGGCCGGCTTCGGTACGGCTGTTGCCATTCCTGCCGCTATGATGGTCGGCCTTGGTTTCCACCCGCTTAAATCCATTCTAGCCTGTTTGGTCGCCAATTCTGTACCGACGACGTTTGGCTCTATCGCCATTCCTACGACTACATTGGCTATGTTGACCGGTCTTGATTCCGCCGCGCTTGGTCAATTCATTTCTATTCAGCTCTTTATCTTGAATATCGTTACGCCTTTCTTTGTTGTCGCCATTATGGGCGGCGGCTTCAAGGCCCTTAAAGGTGTATTCTTAACGACGTTAATTTCCGGCCTTGCCCTGGCTGTTCCCGAATTGGCGATTAACATGGCAGCTGGTCCCGAGCTCTCTGTTATCGTTCCGTCTCTGATCATTATGGGGGCTGTTGCGATTTGTGCAAAAATCTTTAAAACCGACAATCCGAAATACAAGGTTGAAGCGGATGTTCGCCAGGTTTCCAGTCACGAAGCTATTATTGCGGCAATGCCCTTTATCCTGATTTTTGTTCTTCTGATCATTACGTCTAAGTTGGTACCGGCCATTAACGTACCGCTCAGTTCGATTAAAACGTCTGTTCCTATTTACATGGGTGCCGGTGCTAAGCCGTATACGTTTGTTTGGATTGCTACGCCGGGGATTATGATTTTCCTTTCCGCTTTCATTGGCGGCGCCATTCAAAAGGCCGGGTTCGGTGAAATGTTGGGCGTATTGGGAAATACGTTCAAAGGTTTAAAATTTACGTATATTACAATTATATCCGTCGTTGTAACGGCTAAACTCATGACCTACAGCGGCATGACAGCCAACATCGCCGATGCGCTCGTTGTAGCTACCGGTTCGCTTTATCCTGCCTTTGCTCCGCTTGTCGGTGCGTTAGGTGCATTCATTACCGGTTCCGGAACAAACGCCAACGTTCTTTTCGGGCCCTTGCAGACTGCTGCGGCAGGCCAGATGGAAGCCGGCAACAACAGTTTGGCTCTTTGGTTAGCGGCCACCAATTCTGCCGGTGCCGGCATCGGCAAGATGTTCTCCCCGCAATCCATCGCTATCGGTATCGGTGCCGTTGCGCCTGCTTTGGAAGCGTATCTTTCTACGAATAACGTAGAAAAGGCAAAGGCTGATGAGTTGCGTTTAAGCATTGAGCCCAGCTCTATCATGCGAAATGTGGCAGTTTACTTTATTCTCTTCATCGTTGCAGCCGGTGTCATGGCGTATATTGGTAAGGGAATCTTTGTCGGCTAAGAGTATCAATGTAGACCTTAGCTTATCTTATGTGGAATATGAGACAGCCGCGCTAAATCCGAGATTTAGCGCGGCTGTTTTTTTTGTTTTGGAAAAGAGTTAATGCTCCGTGATTGAATTCGAAAATTGTCGATGAAAGCCTTTGACGAGGAAACGTAGTTTTATTGTTTGATAATATGATGCCGTTCAGATCGGACTGCAAACTGTCATTATTGATACAGACAATACTTCTCTATGATAAAAATACAATTAATAATGTCTTAAAATCATAATGAAACTGAGGATAAAGAGTTAAGAAAATAAATTTTGTTAAGTTTAAGAATTATTAGTGTTGTTGGCAGTAAATTTTAACGTGTTAATGGGATATAAAGTAAAGCTGTTTTGTTTCGGGTTTAAATTAATTTTACAATGAGAAATCATAAAAAAATATCGACTTATTATCATAGTTGCAATATAATATGAAAGGATGATAATTTAGCATGATGAATATTCGATATTGACAACAAGTGTATATTTTACGCAAATTATCATTTCGAATTCATCGGAAAGGAGAGGGCAGTGTTATCGTAACCGTTCATTTTATTTGTAAAGGAGTTGAATTTTATGAGTGAGGAAAAGACGCAAGTTGTTCATGAGGATTTAAATCGCGGGTTGCAGGAGCGGCATATTCAATTGATCGCTTTAGGCGGGGCCATTGGCGTCGGTCTGTTTTTGGGTTCGGCTTCAGCTATTGAAAAGGCGGGTCCCGGTGTCGTTGCTGCGTATATTATCGCCGGTATTGCCGTTTTTTTCGTCATGCGGGCCATGGGAGAAATTACTGTTGAATATCCTATCTCCGGGTCGTTCAGTGCTCATGCCTATCAATTCTTAAATCCTTTGGCCGGTTATATTTCGGGATGGAATTACTGGTATGTATGGGTCGTTACGTGTATGGCGGAAATTACGGCTGTTGGCGTTTATGTTCATTTATGGCTTCCTGACCTGCCGCAGTGGATATCCTGCTTATGTGCGTTGGCGCTAATGACTTGTGCCAATTTGATTTCTGTTAAAGCATATGGGGAATTTGAGTTCTGGTTCGCACTGATTAAGATTATTACTATTATCTTCCTCATTTTGACAGGTTGCGGCATGATTTTCTTCGGCCTTGGCAATGACGGCGTAGCTGTGGGCATTTCCAATTTGGTGTCACACGGCGGTTTCTTCCCCCATGGCTTTGGCGGTGTGTTCGATACGTTACTGATGGTACTGTTCGCTTATGTCGGGATTGAAGTTATCGGTGTCACGGCAGGCGAAGCTCGAAATCCGGAAAAGACATTGTCTGCAGCCATTGACAAAGTTTTGTATCGAATTTTGTTGTTCTACGTCTTAGCGTTACTCGTCATTATGTCCATTTATCCTTGGGATCAGCTGGGACATCAAGGCAGCCCCTTCGTCATGGTTTTTGAAAAGCTCGGTATCAGCGGTGCGGCAAATATTATTAACTTCGTCGTTATTACAGCCGCGTTATCTTCGTGCAACTCCGGTATTTACAGTACTGGACGTATGTTGTACAACCTCTCTCTCCAAGGTACGGCGCCGAAGGCTTTCAGTGTCGTAAACAGCAATAAAGTGCCGTATCGCTGCATCGGCATTTCCGTATTCTTCATGCTGATCGGTGTAGCCTTCAACTATTTCTTGCCTGCATCGGTCTTCGAAATCGTTACGGCTGTCAGTGCTTTTGCCTGCATGGTTACGTGGATGATGATTCTGTTTTGCCAGATGAGTTATCGTAAAGGCCTGAGTGAAGAAGAAAGAGCCCATATTAAATATAAGATGCCTTTTTCGCCTTTTTCAAACTACTTAACCTTTGCCTTCTTCGTCATCGTTATCGTTTCCGCTTGCTTTAACGGCAATACTTTTGTCGGGGTCATCGCTACGGCAGTCTGGATCGCAGCCTTGATTATCGTGTACTACGCTCTTGGGTTTAACAAAAAACTGCAGAGAGTTGAATTTGCCCGTTATCAGGGTGATGATGCGGATCCTTCAAATCATTGATCATCAACAGAAGAAGATAGTCACTGATTAAACTGTTAAACAGATATAATTGGTATCGGGACATCTGTTATTTAACAGGTGTCCCGTTTTTTTAAGAAGGAAGATGAATGGTATGGACGTTAAGGAATTGACAATGAATTATTCGCGTCGTCCCGTATGGGCGCAGATCGATCTGGATGCGGCTGCCGGCAATATGAGACAGCTGCGCGAACTGGTAGGCAAGGATATCTTAATTACGGCTGTCGTCAAAGCCAATTCGTATGGACACGGTTCGGTGGAGCTTTCCAAAACGTTTTTGAAAAACGGAGCGGATAGACTGGCTGTAGCTTGCTTGGATGAAGCGGTGGAGCTCAGGCATGCCGGTATTTCCGCCAAGATGTTGGTATTGGGTCATACGGCGCCGGAACGGGCGGAAGAATTGATTCAATACGGCGTTGACGTTGCCGTATTTCATTTTGATGACGCGAAACTGATTTCCGATATGGCTGTGAAACTGAATCGTCCGGCCAGTATTCATATCGCTACGGATACGGGGATGGGGCGAATCGGCTATAGACCTTCAGAAGAAAGCATTGCCGAAATTAAAAAAATAGCAGCCTTGCCGTCACTCATTTTAGAAGGCATCTTTACCCACTTCTGCGTTTCCGATATGAAGGACAAAACGTTTACACAGGAACAATTTAAGCGGTTTTCGTGGTTTTGTAATCGGCTGCGGGAAGAAGGCGTTGCTGTTAATGTGCGGCATTGTTGCAGCAGCGCGGCCACGATGGAATTGCCTGATATGCGTTGTGATATGGTGCGTCCGGGAATTGTACAATACGGCTATGACCCGTCTGATGAGGTTCGCATCGGCGCGTTGGACATTAAACCGGTCATGTCGCTGCATTGTTGTATCAGCCATATAAAAATTATCGAAGCCGGTGATACGGTCAGTTACGGACGGCATTTTACAGCCCAGGGGCCGACAAAGATTGCAACGTTGCCAATCGGATATGCCGACGGATACCCGAGATTGTTGTCCAATAAAACGGATGTGATCGTACACGGCAAACGGGTTCCTCAAGTGGGAAATATCTGTATGGATCAATGCATGATCGATGTTTCCTCCATTCCTGACGTCCAGATCGGAGACGAGGTCGTTCTTTTTGGGTCGCAAGGGGAAGCCGCCATTACGATTGAAGAGATTGCCGCTAAGGTGGGAACTATTGTTCATGAAATAACCTGCAATATCAATCGACGCGTGCCGCGTGTCTATGTTCAGGGAGGAAAGGTAGTTAACAGAGTAGAATATCTCTTTCCGTGAGTGGGCGTAAGATTTTTACACGAAAATCATGGCATGAACAAAAAATGTTGGCGTATCGAGAACGGCATTGTTCTTGATACGCCAATGCGTTTTATAGGCTTAAAGGAGCGAGTCGTTCTTGCTGCCGGCGAGTTTTTTTTGTATCGAAGGTAAGTGAGTACCGTTTTCAACGGGGGAACATGCCTAGCTATAAGCAAATCGTCATTTCCGAATATTTTATGAATTTACGTAAGAGCTGTTCAGTTACATTAACATAAGAACTGCTTATAAAGACGAGCCAAGCATAAAGAGGCGTAGGCTAATTGTCAATCTTTTTTCTTTTCCATCGGAAAAAATCTTTCATCAGTTGGGCGCATTCTTCTTTTCGGATGTCCGTCGTTATTTCGGCACGATGATTGAGTGCGGGGCTGTCGGCGATTGCGAAAACAGAACGGCAACCGCCGCCTTTGCTGTCGGGGCAGCCATATACGACGCGATCAATACGGCTGTTGACAATGGCGCCGGCACACATGGGGCACGGCTCTACCGTCACATAAAGCGTGCATCCTGTCAAGCGCCACCGATGCAGTTGACGGCAGGCTTTTTCGATGGCGAGAAGTTCGGCATGAGCCGTTGCGGACGGTAAGTTTTCCCGTAGATTATAAGCGGCGGCGATCACTTTTTTCTGATAAATGATGACGGCGCCAATGGGAATTTCTCCCAAATCAAATGCTTTCTTGGCCTCTGCCAGGGCTTTTCCCATATAGAATTCATCTTTTGTCATACCGGTTGTTGATTCTCCCTCCGTTTCGTGGTATTTTATCAAGAGCGTTACGATTATTCTACAGGACCTGCGTCGTTTAGGCAATGAGAATGTATTAATAATACGGGAGGATAAAGATGGATTCGTTATGGTGGCAAATCTTTGATATTTTGGGGACGTTGGCTTTTTCGTTGTCAGGAACACTTGTGGCCATTTCCAAGCGGATGGATATCTTTGGCGTTTTTGTTTTGGCTGCGGCAACAGCGATTGGCGGCGGGATTATGCGGGATATTATTTTAGGGAATTTTCCGCCTATTGCCTTCCAGAAAGATATATATTTTGCCATTATCATTTTCACGATTGCCCTTACCAGTATAGGTATCCGTTATTTTGATACCAGGCTCCGCCAGAATGTAATGCATTATTCGCTGCTGTTTTATTTGCTTTGTGATGCTGTCGGATTGGGCTCTTTTACGGTAACGGGAACTCTCATGGGGTGCTATTACTTTCCTGATCACTGGATGTTTGATATTACTCTCGGGACGTTGACCGCCGTTGGCGGCGGCGTAGTCCGCGATGTGTTGGCAGGACGCGTGTCCAAATTATTTAAACACGATATTTATGCGACCGCCTCTATTGCCGGGGCGATAGCTTTGCAGTTTTCCTATGTTTGCCTGGAGCAATCGGCCGTATCCTCCGCCTTCCTGGGGTTTATTATTACCGTTACTATCCGCATGTTGGCCATATCCTTTAAGTTCAACTTGCCGCGTGTGAAAAAGAAACGAAACAGCCAATTTTTTTAATGTATATGGCATCGTTTTTTTCGTCAGAACGTCGTGTTGCGGTATACAAAGATAGGGCTATCCGATGAGTCTGTCGCAGCCGTATTCAAACGCATGGCAGCTAATGTGTTGAAGGAAAGGCGGAACGAAAGGCAACTTGTAAATGACGGAGAAACGAGACAGGCGGAAAAAGCGTTTCTCTGCCCCGGTTCGAATCATGTTCTTGTCTTTCTGCCGGCGTAAAATCCTTTTCAGCCATTTTTCTTATAGGCGCCGGGTAAATCGTTGCCGATAGATGGACGGTAGCTCCTTTTTTGTGGTATGCTGTTTACGGAAAGGAATGCTTTTCGCATAAGGCGTTTTAGCGCTGCCTCGCAGTGGATTTTGTACATCCGAATACAGCAGTTCCGAGAATAACCTTGCCGATATGCTGAGGCGGACGGCAGTAAGGTAAACTGCCTGCTTATTAGAGAAATATGTGATGTTAGGCTTTGAAAGAGATGGTATCATGCATCTCTTCGGAGGTGAAAGATTGAATTCAGTACATAAGTTTATCAGTTGCGCCGTTATGTCCGTTCTTTTGTCAGTAGGTCCCGTGGCTTGCAGTAAGACGATTCTCTATGTGCCGCAGGACAACCGTCCCGTCGATTACGCTTATACCGTTTCCACGGCGACCGATGCCGGGTATACGGTGATCACGCCGCCGGAAAAATATCTTTCCGGAGCGAATTTTCAGGGCTCGCCTGAAGACTTGCTGAATTGGGTAAATACCCATGCAGGCGAAGCCGACGCGATGGTCCTGTCGATCGACTCGCTGGTTTACGGCGGACTGGTCGATTCGCGAAAGCATAATTTGTCGATGGCGGTCCTTGAAAGCCGGTTGAAGGCGGTAGAAGCGATACATGAACGGTACGGGTCTGTGCCCATATATGCCTTCAGCACGGTCATGCGCAGCCCCTGGGCCGGCGGCAAAGGCGTTGAGCCAGATTATTATCTAAAGTTCGGCAGCGATATTTATGAGTTGGCAGGTTTGCAAAACAAGCTCGATGAAGAAGGGCTGAATCCGGAAGAGAGAAGCAATTGGTTTGCCATCATGCGGCGTGTGCCGTTGGAATATTTGCAGGACTGGTTTAATCGCCGCAATAAAAATATGGCGATTAATCATCGGCTCATTGAGGACGCGAAAAAAGGCGTGTTTGCATACTACAGTCTCGGGCACGATGACAACTCCGCCCATACGCAGTCTTCGTTGGAAGCGAAATATCTGGAGATGGCGGGGAAAGAAGTGCCCAAGAAGGTTTTCGGTTCCTTCCCGGGAGCCGATCAACTGGGGTTGCTCCTGATCACGCGGGCCAATAACGATTTTAATCAGTATCATCCGAAAGTTGCCGTTATTTACCCTCTCGGCGGGGCCGAAAAGACTGTTCCCAGCTATGACGGGCAGGCGATCGGTAAGACGATTGCCGCTCATATTGAGGCCGTCGGCGGTACGCTTACGACAACGGGGCGGCCTGATCTGCTGCTGGCTGTCAATACACCGCTGACGACATCGACAGGAGAATCGGCAAGTTTTGAGAATTTCCCGATTATGTTGGAATCTACGAAAGCGTTCCTTCAGCAAATAGAGAGCGCCGTTGCCGATAATATTCCGGTCAGCCTCGTCGATATGGCTTTTTCCAACGGTTCCGACAATACCTTGGTCTATGGCTTGTACAAGGACAAAATGCTGTATCGATTGGCCGGCTATAACGGCTGGAACACGGCTAGCAATTCCGTCGGTTACGGCTTGTCACAGGGGATTCTGGCACGCTATATGACGCCGGAGCGCCACGCCCAGATGCTGACGACACAATATTTGGACAATTGGGCCTATCAGGCCAATGTCCGCGACTATACGACACGAATGAAACAGAAGATCGAAGGCAATCAGATCCGGCGGTATTATCCGACCGTTATGGGCGAGCTGCAGAGCTTGACGCAGATGCAGGTACAGCGATATGCCGAAGATTACCTGGGCGTTGATCCCAGGACGATTCAGGTGACATTTCCTTGGAATCGATTGTTTGAAGTGTATGTAGATGTTCACGATCAACCGGATGTCGTCTTGGAAGCGCAGCAGCGGCAGCGCATGCGGCAGCGTGAATTGAACCGTCTTCAGGAGAATTACAATAATGCCGTTAAGGCGATCGAGGCAGCCAAGAAGCAGGCTGCCGAAGCACAGTTGAAGCAGGGGCAGGCGGGCACTGCTCCCGTAAAGATCAACCCTCAGCTGGAACAGGCGAGGCAGGCGGCATTGGCGAAATATGAGGAAGAAAAACAGGCCCAAGCCGTATTGGATGCGGAAGAAGCGGCGCAGCACAGCCGTACGTGGCAAACAAACTGAAGCTGTTTTTATGATGACCTGTAACGCTTATGATATGAAGCTGTAACATCTTTTGTGTATAGTAATAGGCATCAAAGGAAAAGGAGTTGAGTATCATGAGAGGAATTCAAAACATAGAAAGAAAGTTTTCCGCCACACTGTTGGCCGGTGCCGCCGTTGCCGTTTTGGCAGCCGTGCCGTTTACATCTTCTTTTGCCGCCGATACGGATAACCCGCCGGCGCCGCCTATGATGGGAGCGCCGCGAGAAAATATGGCGCATCAGGTCGATAAGGATAAACATATTGACAATATGGTCACGGCAGGAAAGCTGACGAGTGAACAAGGGGAGAAGCTGAAGGCGGCGTTGAAAGAATTTTCGGCAAAACAGCGCAGTGAACGGAAAGCGTTTTTTGATTCTTTGCCGAATAAGACGGGGATTTCCGAAAGCACGCTGAAAGAAGTGTTCAGACCGCGGCATGGGCGTGGCCACGATAATCCCAAGGCGGCTATGGACAAATTGGTTGAACAGGGAAAAATAACGCAACAGGAAGCGGAGGCGTTGAACGCATTCTTCACGAAGCGTGCGGAAAATATGTCGGCGCGGACGGATACAGATGACAGAAATCGCCCCGATCCGCAGCAATTCTTGGCTGACATGTCGGCGTCAACAGGAATCTCCTCGGAACGTCTTAATGAAATCAGAGAGCTGATGTGTCCTCAGCACAGCGATAAAAATTCATGATCTGGAAGCCTGTAAAAGAAGGGCGCTGAGCCTTTTCTTTTACAGGCTTTTCTTGTATAATGAAGAAATGGATATTAAACAAAAAGATGATGTAGCGCATGTGGAGCAAAAAAAAGACGCTGAAAACCAAATAGGCAGTGAAGGATCGAAACCCTTGAAAAAGAAACTATTTCTACAAGGGCTTTTTTGCGTGTGCGCCTGTTGTATTTTCCTTTTAGGAACCAGTTGTTTCGTGCCGACTTTCTGGCTGCCTGATAGGGAAGCGTATGTCCAGGTCCGGGAGCAGATGACGGCGGCGGATATTGCCGCCGAGCTTCATGATGAGGAATTGATTGTCAGTCCTACCTGGTTTCGGTTTATCGTTACCGCAACAGGACAGGGGCAGGCGCTTAAACAAGGGGAATATACGATCCGGTCTCATATGAGTCTGTACGAAATTATCTCAAAGCTGGAAAGCGGCAAATCAGAAGCGGCGCGCCTGGTCATTCCCGAAGGCTATACGGCGCGTCAGATAGCAAAAGAGGTTGACCGGCTGGGGATCATTTCGGAAGCTGACTTTCTTGCCGCCGCAAACCGGTCGGACCATCTTTATGCGTATATGGAGGGAAATCGTCAGGTCAGCGTCAAAACGGAAGGATTCCTTTTTCCCGACACCTATTTCATTCATAATTCGGATACGGCCGATGATCTCGTCAAAATGATGCTCGATAATTTTGATAAACATTTGACGCAGGAAATGAAAAAGGGGATTGCCGATAAGGGGATGTCCATCTATCAATTCGTCACCTTAGCCTCGTTGGTTGAAAAAGAGGCTAAATTCGATGATGACCGGCTGCTGATCGCCTCAGTATTTCAAAACCGGCTTCAAGCGCAAATGAAGCTGCAGTCCGATGCCAGCGTTTCCTATGCCACAGGTACTCATAAATCTGCCTATGATCTGGATGAAATTGAATACGATTCACCGTACAATACGTATCTGCATGCAGGACTGCCGCCGGGGCCGATCGGCAATCCCGGTGAAAAGAGTATGGAAAGTATCTTGAAAGCGCCGGAGACGAGTTATATGTATTTTGTTGCCGACGCACAGGGGCATAACTATTTTGCCATGACCTATGAAGATCATATGAAAAATATTCACCAATATATGCCATGAAACGATTGCTGAAGGAAATGGAAACATATGCCGCAGCCAACGCCATCCCCATCCTGCGTACTGCCGAGGTGGAGTTGTTGCGGCGGATTACGGCTTCGGCTGCGCCGCGTCGGGTCTTGGAAATCGGCACCGCCATCGGGTATTCGGCGTTGCTGTTGGCTTCCCGGTTGGGTCGCGGCGGAACCATCACGACGATTGAATGCGATGCTGAACGCGTGCAGCTGGCTAAAACGTATATCGGGCGCTCTCCGTATGCCGTTGTCATTGATGTCATCCATGGCGACGGGACCACGTTGGCGGAAGAACTGGACGGACCTTGGGATTTCGTCTTTCTTGACGGACCGAAAGGACAGTATGTGCGGCAGCTTCGCCTGCTGTTGCCGAAGCTGTCGCCGCAGGCCATCGTCGTTGCCGACAATATCCGTTACCATGACATGGTATATATGGAAGGCGTTTTGCCGCATAAGCACAGGACGGCCGTTTTGCGGCTTCGCGAATACATGGAGCTCATTAGTGATGAACGCTGTTTCCAAAGCGTCGTATTTGAAAATGGAGACGGTCTGACCGTTTCCCGCTGGAAAGGATAGGGGGATGGGAAAAATGGAATTACTTGCGCCGGCAGGTAATATGGATAAATTGAAGGCGGCTTTTTTATATGGCGCAGATGCCGTGTATTTAGGGGGTACCTCTTTCGGCCTGCGTGCTTTCAGCGATAATTTTTCACGAGATGAACTGAAAGAGGCCGTTTTATATGCCCATGAACGTGACAAGAAAATTTATGTGACCGTCAATATTTTTCCGCATAATGATGATTTGGATGATTTACCCGACTATTTGCGATATTTGCAGGAGATTGACGTTGACGCCGTATTGGTTGCCGATGCCGGCGTGTTCATGATGGCCCGTCAGCTTATTCCTGATATGGCGATTCATATTTCTACGCAGGCTAATACGACTAATTGGGCCGCGGCAAAGTTCTGGCACGATCACGGCGCCGAGCGCATCGTAGTTGCCAGAGAGATTTCTCTGGCAGATGTCAAAAAGATTCATGACAGCGTTCCCATAGCTTTGGAGGGCTTTGTTCACGGCGCCATGTGCATTTCGTATTCAGGGCGCTGTTTGTTGAGCAACTATTTTACGGACAATGATCGGGATTCCAATCGCGGAGAGTGTGTGCAGTGCTGTCGTTTCACCTACAATGTCGTCGAAGAAAAGCGGCCGGGAAGGTATTTTCCCGTTGTTGAAGATGAGCGGGGCACGTATATCTTCAATTCTAAAGATCTCTGCCTGTTGCCGTACCTTCCCGAACTTTACGCTGCCGGGCTGAGCAGTTTGAAAATAGAGGGCCGCATGAAGAGTGTCCACTATGTGGCCACTGTCGTCAAAGT
This sequence comes from Megasphaera vaginalis (ex Srinivasan et al. 2021), assembly GCF_000478965.1. Classification (NCBI taxonomy): domain Bacteria; kingdom Bacillati; phylum Bacillota; class Negativicutes; order Veillonellales; family Veillonellaceae; genus Megasphaera; species Megasphaera vaginalis (ex Srinivasan et al. 2021). The sequence continues at coordinate 15,403 of NZ_AWXA01000008.1, read as the reverse complement.
ATACCGTGACGCGATTGATGCTTACGAAGCGGATCCGGATCATTACCGTGTCGATCCGGCCTGGCTTGCGGAACTGGAAAAAATTTCTCACCGGCCGTACACGAAAGGCTTTTCCGTTTCCAGACCGACAGCGGCCGATCAGGTATACGGCAGTTCCGGGACTATGCAGACCTATGATTTTATCGGATTGGTAAAGCGGTATGATCCGTTGCGGAAGATTGCCTACGTAGAACAGCGGAATCATTTCAAAGTCGGTGATGAAGTGGAGTTTTTGCAGCCGAAAGGACCTGTCATTACACATCGGATCGAAAGAATGGAAGACGCCGCCGGAAATCCTGTCGCCGCCGCGCCGCATCCCCAGGAAGAAATCGGTATTTATATTGATGAGCCCCTTCAGGCGCAGGCTATGATGCGACGGTGAGGTGAAGAGGCGTGCTTGACAAAGATTGGGTATATTTCCGCGTCGATCCGGCTGCCATGACGTTGGTGACGAGACTGATGGAGGGGTTCGCACATCTCGGTGTCGTTACGGCCTGGGACGGCAGAGCCGGTATCGGTTTTGTCAGAACGACACGGGATACGGCGCCGCTGGTAAGAGAAATTTTGGCTGCCGTGCCGTTGCGAGTGGAGTTTATTCCTTACGAGATTATTACAAAGAGCGCAGAAGGAAAAACTATTAGGAAATAGAGAGAAAAGCCTTTTACTTTACGGTAAAAAAGGCTTTTTTTGTTATTGGAAAAAGAAAAGAGAAAATATTATTAATTTCATGTGCCGTTGTGCTGTAGGCTTTTTACGTATGATGTCGTATAATAAATATAATTATTGATTCTAAAGTATGGAGCCGGATTGTTTGAGGTGTCAGCAGTGTTGGTACATGTATCCTGAATCATGCCGGACATCCTTTCGCAAAGGAGGATATGCTATGAAGAAATCAAATTGTTTGGCAATGATTCTTGCCGGCGGTAAAGGCAGCCGTCTGGGCGCATTGACGAAAGATCAGGCAAAGCCGGGTCTGCTGTTTGGCGGTAAGTACCGGATTATTGATTTTCCTCTCAGCAATTGCCGCCATTCGGGAATTCACACTGTCGGTATTTTGACGCAGTATCAGCCGCTGGAATTGAATTGGTACGTCGGCAACGGCGGCTCGTGGGACCTGGATTCGGACGGCGGCGGCACCTTCGTTCTGCCGCCATATACGAGCGATAACGGCTCGGGCTGGTACAGCGGCACTGCCGACGCCATTTATCAAAATATGAATTTCATTGACATGATCGGCGACGATTACGTGTTGATCCTTTCCGGTGATCATATTTATTCAATGGATTATGCGAAGATGCTGGCTTTTCACAAAAAGCACGGCGCTGCCGTCACGATCGGCACGATTCGCGTTCCGTGGGATGAAGCGAATCGTTTCGGCATCATGGTCGCTGCCGACGATATGCAGATCCACAAGTTTCAGGAGAAGCCGCAAAAACCGGAAAGCAATTTGGCTTCCATGGGAATTTATATTTTCAACCGCAATGTTTTGAAGAAATATTTGACTGCCGATGCGAGAAATAAAGAGTCGGAACATGATTTCGGCAAAAATGTCATTCCGGCCATGTTGGCGGATAACGTGGAGCTTTACGCCTATCCCTTTGAAGGATACTGGAAGGATGTCGGCACGATCGACAGTCTCTGGCAAGCCAATATGGACCTTCTTGCCGACGAACCGCTGCTCAATTTGAACGATCCTCATTGGCGCATTTATTCCGGCAATCAGAATCTGCCGCCTCATTTCATCGGACCGGAAGGCAGCGTTAAGAGTTCATTGATTGCCGAAGGCTCCTCCGTTTTCGGCGCCGTCGTCAATTCCGTTATTTTCTATAATGTCGTTATCGGCAAAGGTGCGCGCATAACCAATTCCGTCATTATGCCCGGAACGGTCGTGCAGGAAAACGCCGTCGTCGACAAGGCGATCATCGGCGAGCGCTGCACGATTTACAAGAATGCCGTTATTCACAATGAAGACGGCTCCGTTGCGGTTATGGGCAGAAAAGAAGAGGCGAAGAAAACGTGTAAAGGGGGAGCGGAAGCATGAGCAGCGATATGATAGGCTTGATCAATTTGGAAAGTGACAGTTCGTTGCGGGAATTGAATGAAGAACGTCCGTTGGCTACGGTGCCGATAGGAGGAAAGTTTCGCCTTATCGACTTTACCCTTTCCAATCTGGTTAATGCGGGGATCAACAATGTCGGCATTTTGCTGCCGCTCCAGGCACGTTCCATTCTGGATCATGTCCGCTCCGGCAGAGAGTGGGGATTGGCCCGTAAAGGGGACGGACTTTTCTATTTGCCTGTAGATTGGGAAGATGTAAATAATCCGGTGGAAGGAGATATTCGGCTTTATTATAAGAATCTGCTTTTTGTTTCACATTCGTCGAAACCGTATATATTGCTGACCGGCGGCGATATGGTCCAGAATATCGATTATGATGAAGTCCTGCATTTTCATCGTCATCATAATGCCGACGTGACCATGATCTATCAGAAACAGCGGGAAGCTTTCAACGGAGAGGCCCATGTCCTTCAGGTCAATGAACAAAATAAGGTCGTCGGTATTTATGCCAAAGCTGCCGTTGCCGCCGGTGATAATATGTATCAGCGCGGCATTTTGATCGATTCCGCCGTATTCCAGCAATGTATTCGCAAGGCCTACGGTAAAGGATATCATTACTTTATCAGCGATGTTTTACAGCGAAATATCGACAGACTTCGTGTTTTCGGCTATCCTTACGAGGGGTATGCCAAACGGGTCAGTTCCATTGAATCGTATTACCAGGTGAATATGGATCTGCTGGATCACGATACGTGGTGGAAGATGTTTCAGCAGTATCAACGGCATATTTATACAAAGATCAAGGACGTAACGCCTGCAAAGTACATGGAAGAATCTTCGGTTTGCCATTCTTTGGTAGCCAACGGCTGCATCATCGAAGGGCGCGTGGAAAATTCCATCATTTTCCGCAAGGTTCATATCGGCAGGAATGCTGTCGTTCGCAACAGTATCATCATGCAGCATTCCGTTATCGGCGACGATGCGCAAATGGATTATGTCATCTGCGATAAAGATGCCCTTATTCAGCCTGAAGCGACGCTGTCGGGAACCCAGGGGCATCCGATGTGCATCGGCAAATGCAGGGTCATTTAAAAAGGGGATTGGAAAGAGAAATGAAAACATGGCATACAAAGGAAGAATTCAAGTCGGCGTTTACTAAAAAGGCAGGCATACTCTATGATAAGGAACTCCACGATCTGACACGCAGCGAGGTATATCAGATCATAGCGTACATGGTCCGCGATTTGGTAAGTGACAATTGGATACGGACGAATAAGGCCTATGTTGAAAAAAAGACGAAACAAATTTATTATTTTTCCATCGAATTCCTTTTAGGCCGGTTGTTGGAATCGAACCTGATCGGCGTTGACGGGGAAGCCGTTTGCCGGGAAGGGCTGCGGGATCTGGGCTGGGAATTGGCGGATATCCTGCCGGAAGAACGGGATCCCGGTCTCGGTAACGGCGGTCTCGGCAGATTGGCGGCTTGCTTTATCGATTCGTTGGCGGCGCTGCAAATGCCGGGGCACGGCTGCAGTTTGCGGTATCAATACGGCCTTTTCAAACAGAAAATGGTTGACGATTATCAAGTAGAATTGCCGGATAATTGGCTGGTCAACGGGTTTCCCTGGGAAGTAAAACGGGCTGATAAGGCCGTTCATGTCGCTTTTTGCGGCAATGCCTATATGCGTCCTGCCGACAACGGCGAATTGGAATGCGTCTATGAAGGCGCGTCCTACGTTCGCGCCGTGCCGTACGATGTGCCGATTATCGGTTATCGCAATAACACGGTCAATACGCTCCGGCTCTGGCGCGCAGAATATTCCCGCGACGATGTGTATCGCGAATTATCCTTAGGCGACCGCCATCAGGCCTTTCTGTACAAAGACAGCGTGCAACGCATTTCCCGCTTTCTTTACCCCGATGACAGTACGGAAGACGGACGGCGGTTGCGCCTGATGCAGGAATATTTTATGGTGTCCGCCGGAGTTCAGAGTATTATCCGCCATTATAAAAAGAAATACAAAGCGCCACTTACCGCTTTTGCCGATTATATGGGCATCCATATCAATGATACGCACCCGGCTCTTGTTATTCCTGAACTGATGCGAATTTTTATGGATGAAGAAGGGCTTTCGTGGAATCAGGCCTGGCAGATTACGGTACGCACCGTGGCCTATACGAATCATACCGTTTTGCCGGAAGCCTTGGAACGTTGGTCCATTCCCATGTTCAAATCACTGTTGCCGCGCATCTATTTGATCCTTGAAGAACTGAACGAGCGCTGGCTGAAGAAGGTTCGGACTCTTTACCCGGGCGATGAGGGAAAGGCGCGTGATGTGGCGGTCCTCTGGGGCGGTCAAGTTCACATGGCGCATTTGGCCGTCTTGGGGAGTCACAGCACGAACGGTGTGGCCGAAATTCACTCGCAGATTTTGAAGGATTCAACGCTGCATCAACTTTATACTTGCTTTCCGTCACGTTTCGGCAATAAGACGAACGGCATTTCCCACCGCCGCTGGCTGATACAGGCTAATCCGCAACTGGCGGCGCTCCTTGATGATACGATCGGTACGGATTGGCACGGCAGCCCCGAACGGCTGGAGGAGTTGATGGCCTATTGTAACGACGCTTCTTTCCTTGAGCGTTTGGACGGGGTCAAACGGGAGCGGAAGCGTATTCTGGGCAGCTATTTGTTGAAGCAATATGGGGTATCTGTCGATGTCGATTCGATTTTTGACGTACAGATCAAGCGGATTCACCTCTATAAGCGTCAGCTTTTGAATATTCTGCATATTCTGCATCTTTACCGTCGTCTGAAAGACGATCCGTCTCTTGTTATCGCGCCGCGGACCTATTTCTTCGGCGGTAAGGCTGCAGCCAGCTACGATGAAGCCAAGCAGACGATTCGCCTGATCAGCATCGTGTCCCGTATGATCAATGACGACCGACGCATCAGCAAGATGCTGCGCGTCATGTTTCTCGAAAACTATAATGTTTCTCTCGGGCAGATTCTTTTCCCGGCAGCCGATGTGAGCGAACAGATCTCCACTGCCGGCAAAGAAGCGTCGGGGACGGGAAATATGAAATTCATGATGAACGGCGCTCTTACCTTGGGCACGATGGATGGCGCCAATATAGAGATCCGCCGTCGTGTCGGCGATGAGAACTGCGTCATTTTCGGACTTCGGGCCGACGCGGTCATGAATTACTATATTCATGGCGGATATTCGTCTTGGGAAGTGTACAGCAGCGATGAAAACATACGGAAGGTGATGGATTCCCTTATTAACGGTTCCATCGGGGACCATGAGATCTTCGGTATGCTTTACGAATCTCTTCTTGATCGAAACGACGAATATTTCGTGCTTAAGGATTTTGAAGCCTATTGCGGCGGACAACGGGAGATCGTGCGCCGGTACAAAAATCGACGGAGCTGGCTGCATTCCAGCGCCGTCAACATCGCTCAATCGGGGTATTTTTCCAGCGACAGGACGATTCGGCAATATGCCGCCGACATTTGGCATATTCAGGGTGTGAAGGTTTGATTCATAAGGAGACCAGACAATGAAAATCAGTGCTGTTGATGCGTATAGTACCTATCTCTATCATCAAGGGACGAATTACAGCAGTTATCGCCTCTTTGGCGCCCATTTTACGGTTTTGAAGCACAAAGGGTGCGTTCGTTTCGCTCTTTGGGCGCCGCATGCGGCGCAGGTCAGCGTTGTCGGCGATTTTAACAACTGGGATCCGGCCGCATCGCCGATGGTTCGCAGTGAGCAGGGGAACGGTATTTGGATCGCTTATCTTGAAGGACTTCAGGAAGGCGATATCTATAAATATGCCGTGACGACGAAGGACGGGCAAGTTGTTTTGAAGAGCGACCCTTATGCCTTTGCTTCGGAGGTGCGCCCGAATACGGCTTCAAAACTGACCAAGCTTCATTATACATGGCATGATAAAAAATGGCTTGAAAGCCGCAGTACGTATGATTCATACAAGCGGCCGATGTTGACGTACGAGGTGCATCTCGGTTCATGGCGCCGCAATGCGGACGGCGGCATGTTGACGTACCGTGAGCTGGCGGAACAGCTGGTCGCCTACGTCAGCAATATGCATTATACACATATTGAAATCCTGCCTCTCTGCGAATATCCCTACGACGGGTCCTGGGGGTATCAGGCGACGGGGTATTTTTCCGCGACGAGCCGTTACGGTACTCCGGAAGAACTGATGTATCTCATCGATTCCTGCCACCGCAGCGGTATCGGCGTTATTCTTGATTGGGTTCCCGGCCATTTTTGCCGTGACGAACACGGCTTGCGGCATTTTGACGGCGAACCTTGCTATGAGTCGGGCAATCAGACGCTGGCGGAAAATCGGGAATGGGATACGATGAATTTTGATTACGGCCGGACTGAAGTGCGGTCATTCCTGATTTCGAGCGCATTATTCTGGTTTTCCCAATTTCACATCGACGGTCTCCGCATCGATGCCGTAGCCAACATGCTTTACTTGGACTACGGTCATAAAGACGGCGGCTGGCAGGCCAATAAGTATGGCGGTCGGGAGAATTTGGAAGCCGTCGCTTTTCTGCGGCAGTTGAATACGGCCGTATTTAAAGAATATCCGCACGCGTTGATGATTGCCGAGGAATCTTCCGCCTGGCCGCTGGTCACGAAACCGGTCGAAGTAGGTGGTTTGGGATTTAACTATAAGTGGAATATGGGCTGGATGAACGATATGCTGCAATACATGTCGCTCGATCCGCTTTTCCGCAAGGAAAACCATAACCTGATCACTTTTTCTCTTTGCTATGCCTTTTCCGAAAATTTTATCCTGCCCTTGTCCCATGATGAAGTTGTGCACGGCAAGAAGTCGCTTTTGGATAAAATGCCGGGAGATTATTGGCGAAAATTCGCCGGACTTCGCGCATTCTACGGGTATTGGATGGCGCATCCTGGCAAAAAGCTTCTCTTTATGGGCAGCGATTACGGGCAGTTTATAGAATGGAAATATGACGACAGTCTCGATTGGCATCTCTTGGAATATCCCATGCATAAAGGCATGCACGATTACGTGCGGGAATTGAACGCCTATTATTTGGACAACCGTGAACTATGGGAAGAGGATTGCGATTGGGACGGATTTTCCTGGATCAGCTGTGATGATTGCGATAACAGCGCCGTTGCTTTTTACAGAGCCGGCGACGAAGCGGGGCTGACTGTCGTTCTCTGCAATTTTACGCCTGTTGTGCGGCAGGCGTATCGCATCGGCGTGCCGCAGGCCGGTACCTATGTCGAGGTCTTTAACAGTGACGCCGATCGTTTCGGCGGGTCCAATGTCCTCAATAAAGGTGCGTTCGATACGGACCCCATTGCGCTGCACGGCATGAAACAATCGCTGGCACTGACGCTGCCGCCTTTGGCGACGATTTATCTGAAGCTGAAGGAGGACGGGGGAGAAAAAAAGGAGCAGGCAGCCCTTAGCGGCGGGGGGCGGACGAAGCGAACGGCGTCAGGGCGCATGCGGACATCGAGAAAGGCGACAGAGACGCAAGTCGGAAAAGGGGAGGCGGCAAAGTCCGCGTCTCCCCGGCGGCGGGGAAAAACCGCAAGTTCGCAAAAAAATGTTGCGGCCCGCGGGAAAAAGGGAAAAACGGCAGATTCCCACTAAAGATGCTGCCGCAGACAAGGTACAGAGGGGAGAAAGCGTATGATGAAAGTACTACTTGCAGCATCAGAAGCCGTGCCGTTTGTCAAGACCGGCGGCCTTGCCGACGTAATGGGGGCGCTGCCCAAATCGTTGGCTGCCAGGGGAATGGATGTTCGCGTCGTTATTCCCAAGTACAGTCAGATCGGTGAAACATGGCTGAAGGAAATGAAGGAAGTCACGACAGGCACAGTCAATCTTGCGTGGCGTCAGCTTTATTACGGTGTCGAAGAAATCAGGAAAGACGGCGTAAGATTTTACTTTATTGATAATGAGCAATATTTCAAGCGTGATAAGCTGTACGGATTCGGCGACGACGCTGAACGATTCGCTTATTTTTGTCGCGCCGTGTTGGCGATGTTGCCGAAAATCGGCTTCAAGCCGGATGTCGTTCATTGTAATGATTGGCATACGGGGCTGCTGGGTGCGTTCTTGAAGGAAGATTTTATTCACGATCCCTTTTATGTGCAAATGAAGGTTATTTACACCATCCACAATTTGAAATATCAAGGGATCTTTGATCCCTTTGTCATGAATGATGTGATCGGTCTGCCGTATGCGCTTTTCAGCGGCGGCAAACTGGAATGTGACGGCGCGGTAAATTACATGAAGTCGGGCATGGTCTATGCTGACCAGATCACGACGGTCAGCCCGACGTATGCCGAAGAAATCACGTATCCTTATTTCGGAGAACGGCTTGACAGTTATATCCGTACTTGCAAGGCGCGTCTGACCGGGATTATCAACGGTCTTGATGAGGATATGTACAATCCGGAGAATGACGAATTCATTCCCGTGCAATATACGCCGGCGACGCTGCAAAGCGGCAAGCGCGGCAACAAGCAGCGGCTGCAGCGGGAACTCGGTCTGCCGGAGCGGAATGTGCCGCTTTTTGCCATCGTCACCAGGCTCATTGAAGATAAGGGAATGGATTTGGTTTTGCGTATCATTGATGAACTGCTGAGTGAAGACATTCAATTCGTTCTCGTCGGTACCGGTGACAGCGCTTATGAAAATGCCTTTCGCCAGGCGGCGCAGCGTCATCCGACGAAGATGGCCGTCCGCATCCTCTTCCATGAAGCGCTGGCTCACCGAGTCTATGCGGCCGCCGACTTCTTTCTCATGCCGTCGCGCTATGAACCGTGCGGCCTGAGCCAGCTTATTGCTTTGAAGTACGGTACCGTTCCCATCGTTCGTGAGACAGGCGGGCTGAAGGATACGGTCATTCCCTTCGATAAGTATACGGGGAAGGGAAACGGGTTGTCGTTTCTGAACTTTAATGCCCACGAACTTCTCTGCACGGCCAAGCAGGGGTTAGGCTATTATGAGGTGCCCGTTATTTGGGAACAGCTGGTCAAAAATGCCGCTGCCAGTGATTACGGCTGGCAGCGTTCAGCTGCCGCGTACGCCGCATTATATGAAAAGGTTTCGGAAAATTGAAGTTGTGAAAAATCCCCTGCGCGACGGCCTGTTGCTGCAGGGGATTTTACAAAGAGGAGATGGCTATGAATACGTTTTTTTATCATGATTCATGGAATAGCGGCTGCCGACATCCTTTCGGCGCCGTGCCGACGGCAGGCAGGGTGCGTATCAGGCTGGAGGCAAAAGGCGGTGAAACGGCGACGGTGACGCTGCGGCTTTGGCAGAGTAACGGCGGTGAAAAGCTGGTGCCGATGGCCTTTGACGGTAGCGGGTATGGCTGTATGCTGACTGTGCCGGAGCGAGGTTGCCTCCTGTGGTATTATTTTGTGATCGAAGCCGGCGGCGATCGTTTCTACTACGGCAATAATCGCGATAATCTTGGCGGCGTCGGCGAACTTCGGAAGGAGCCGCCGCCGTCTTATCAGATTACCGTTTATGACCGGCAAATGAAAACGCCCGACTGGTTTAAAAACACGATTGTTTATCAGATCTTTCCCGATCGGTTTTGTCGCGGCCATGATCCTGCAGTCCGACTTCAAGGGAAAAAAGGCGCCGTCATACATAGTGATTGGCATGACCGCCCCTATTACTGCAAGGATGAAAAGGGGGCCATCGTTTATTATGATTTTTTCGGCGGCAACCTGGCGGGAATGGAAGAAAAACTCACGTATTTACAAGAACTGGGCATCGGTGCGATTTATTTGAATCCCGTTTTCGAAAGTGCCAGCAACCATCGTTACGGTACCGGCGATTATTACAATATCGATCCTTTCTTGGGGACCAATGAAGGATTTGCCGCCTTTTGCGCCGCCGCCGGCGCAAAGGGAATCCGCATTATTCTTGACGGCGTTTTCAGCCATACCGGCGCCGATAGCCGCTATTTCAACCGCTTCGGCACCTACGAAAGCGTCGGTGCGTTTCAATCGCAGGCGTCGCCGTATTATGACTGGTACCGCTTTAAGAACTATCCCGACGAATATGAATCCTGGTGGGGTGTCGATGATCTGCCGAACGTTAACGAGACGGCACCGTCTTACCTGGATTTTATTATCCGCAATGACGACAGCGTGCTGAAACATTGGCTCCGTCAAGGCGTCAGCGGTTGGCGGCTCGATGTTATCGACGAATTGCCGGAGACGTTTTTGCGTGATTTTTACAAGACGTTGAAGGCAACGGATCCGGAAGCGGTGCTGATCGGCGAAGTCTGGGAAGATGCGTCGAATAAGATCAGCTACGGGGAACAACGGGAGTACCTTTGCGGGTATGATATCGACAGCGCCATGAACTATGTCTTGCGGCGAATGTTTATCGATTTCGTAAACGGTGTGCGCAACGCTGCGGAAACGGCGGCGCAATATATGCACCTTACGGAAAACTATCCTCCCGAACACACCTACGCCATGCTGAACCTCATCGGCAGTCATGACGTGGAGCGCATCCTTTCCGTCTTGGGCGGCACGGAAACCGATACGGCGGTGGCCAAGAAAAAGCTCCGCCTGCTGTCGGCCTGGCAGATGACCTTGCCCGGCGTTCCGTCCATTTACTACGGTGATGAAGCCGGTCTTTTGGGCGGTAAAGATCCCGATAACCGCCGGACGTATCCTTGGGGACAGGAAGATGCGGAACTGCTGTCATGGACAAAAACGCTGACGGCTCTGCGCAACGACCTTGCCTGCCTGCGGACCGGCCGATACTTGCCGCTATATGGAACAGGCGATGTGCTAGTCTATGCCAGAGCCATTGAAGGCGGCAGAGATGTGTTCGGTAATATTGCGGCTGACGGTCTTTGTGTCGTTGCCCTCAATCGCAGTACGAGGGAAGAACACACGGTAACGGTTCATACCGACGGGCTGATCGGCGGTACGCTGCGATCACTGACGGGCGCCGATCTTATTGTGGAAACGGTAAACGGCGCCTTTACCCTGACCTTGGCGCCGCTGTCCGCCGTCATCCTCCGGGGAGAAGAGAGCCGGCGGAAACGCTGCGGCGTGCTGCTCCAGCCGACTTCGCTTCCGGCAATATGCGGCAGCGGCACGTTGGGGCAGGAAGCCTTTGCTTTCGTCGATTTTTTGGCAGCAGGCAAGCAATCGGTATGGCAGATCCTGCCGCTGACACCGCCACTTGACGGCGATTCGCCGTATTTCAGCCGTTCGGCTTTTGCCGTCAACGAGCGGCTCATTTCCCTCGAGGTCTTGCGGGACTGGGGATGGATATCGTCTCGGGATCTGGCTGCTTTTTACGAACGCGCCGCCGGCGGCGGTGACGTGCAGGCGGCAAAAGACGGGCTGTTGCAGACTTTGCCTGCCCTTTCGGCGTTGTCTGGGGAACGGCGCGACGTGGAAACGTTCTGTGAAGCCAACGCCTATTGGCTTGACGATTACGCCGTTTTTGTCGCCGTCGCCGATCACTTCGGCACAACTGACTGGACGCAATGGCCGGACGATATTCGCCGCCATCAGGCTGCCGCCGTCAAATACTGGAGCGGTAAACTGCATGCCGGCGTCGCGCGCGTACGCCTGCTGCAATATGCAGTCCACAGACAATGGGCCGATGTCCATCGGTATGCGCGGCAAAAAGGAATTGTCGTGCTAGGTGATATGCCCATGTTCGTCGCCCATGACAGTGCCGACTGTTGGGCGCATCAAGAGTTTTTTCAGCTTGCTGAAAACGGCCGGCCCGCCGCCGTTGCCGGCGTACCTCCCGACTATTTCAGCGCCGACGGACAACTTTGGGGCAATCCGCTCTACGATTACGAAAAGATGGCGGCTGACGGCTACGAATGGTGGGTGCGGCGTTTTGCCAAGGCCTTGGCAGATGTCGACGAGATCCGCGTCGATCATTTTCGCGGTTTCGCCGCGTACTGGTCGGTTCCGGCCGGTGCGAAAACGGCTGCCGCCGGGAAATGGCGGACAGGGCCGGGAGGACATCTTTTTGCTGCCGTACGGCAGCGGCTCGGGGACTTGCCGTTGGTTGCGGAAGACTTGGGAAGCATTACGGACGATGTCTGCCGGTTGAAGAATGAATTGGCCTTGCCGGGAATGAGGGTTCTCCACTTCCATGGCAAGGAACGGACCGACAGGCGGTTCAGCTTCGATACGGAAGCCCGTTGTCTGGCTTACACGGGAACGCATGACAACAATACGACCTTGGGTTGGTATCATGATGACTTGGATGAGAACGGTCGCCGGCGTCTGCGGGAGGCTCTCGGCTGCGCCGCCGACGTTACCGATGATGCTTTGATGGATGCGATTCTGGCATACCTTTACAGCCGGCGCGCCGAAACGGTCATTGTGCCGTTGCAGGATATACTGTCGCTCGGCAGCGAGGCTCGTATGAACAGGCCGGGTATTGTCGGCGGCAATTGGTGCTGGCAACTCGCATCGGCTATGGCTTACAGACCGTATTCCGGTAAATTGGCCGCCCTGGCTTACCGCTACGGCCGGGTAAACGCTGAGGACTGACAAACGCTTTGTTTCGCCTTGTGAAAGACGGCGCCTCTTGCAGGGAGTCGTCTTTTTTTGTCGAATACATTAAGATAAAGAGGCAAAGAAGGCAGGTGATCTTTTGTATATCCAATACATGCGCATTAAAAATTACCGCAATTTTGAAGATGTGGAAATGACTTTTCATCGAAGGGCAAATTATCTGGTCGGAGAAAATGCCATCGGCAAGAGCGGATTTTTGCGGCTCTTGTCACTTCTCAGCGGCGGCGCGGTAATTACGGAACAAGATTATCGCGACGCGGCAAAACCGATCGTCATTTATTGTTCCCTGCGACTCTTGGAGAATGAGACGGAATACTTTGCCGACTCGCCGGCGCATCATCGACAGGAAATCATTATTCGTCTTGAAAAAAGAGTTGATGAACTCTTTCCCCGTCTTTATGACGAGTCGACGGGAGAACGACTGTCTATTGACAGCATTCGCCGTGTTCGTTACGTTTCCAATGAGCCGGCGCATGATTGTGAAGATGACGTTCCGGCCCGTGTTTATCGAGAACTGGAAGAGCTTCTCTGTACGTATGGGCAAATGGATCTGGGCGCCTTGACGCCGGAGATCAAAGAGTTTATCAGACATGAAGAAGAAGTCGGAGCCTATGATTCCGCTTATTATATCGATATTTTCATCCTTTCCCATCTCTTCAGCCGTGAAGACCTGCCGCGGGCCGACAATATCAAATTTATTTCTCTAGTAGCGCTGAAGCTTCTTACGCAGATTTACATGATGGCGAAAAGCCGCGCCGTGCCGTTGGAACATACGCTTATCGTAGACGCCGGCGGCCGTCGGTTTTTACCCCTCTTCGTTTCCTTCGATGAACCGGAAGTGCATCTCCATCCGTATATGCAGCGCGGTGTTCTGCAATATCTGAAGAGCATACTGAATAATGAAGACGAGGTTTTTACGGCATTGCTGAAAGGCCTTTTCGGTATTGACGGGTTACGCGGGCAGATCTTTGTCGTTACCCATTCCACGGATTCGCTGGTTGACGACTACCGGAATATCATCCGTTTCTACCGCGCCTCCCATTCGCCGGTTCAGGCTGCCTGCGGCGCAACCTTTCATTTTGACGGCGAGTTGGAAAAACATCTGATCATGCATTTTCCGGAAGTGAAAGAAGCGCTTTATTCAAGGAGCGTCATCATCGTGGAAGGAGAAAGCGAATACGGCTGTTTCCGGCTGTTTGGCGAGACCTTGGGGATTCCTTTCGATTATTACGGCATTTGCCTGATCAATGCCAGAGGGGAAAGTTCCATCAGCAAGATCAGAAAACTGCTCCGCTATTTCAAAATACCTACGGTGTCCTTGTACGATGCCGATGTTAAAGGAAACAAGGAAGCGGAGAAATACGTTTTTTTTACCGATGAGATCTGCTTTGAAATGGATATCGTCAAGACCTTGCTGCAGCAGGATAAAAGAAAACTGCTCAATGCCATTACCGACAGTGCTGTCGGCGAGCATGCGAGAGCGACGGCGGATATGTTGAAAAAAGCCTGCCGCAAGCTTAATCTGAATTATCACGACTACCCGCCGCGGCTGCTGTGGAATGTCAATCCCCGCAACACGGCTCAGCAGGAGGTGTATTATTTTGCCTGGCTTTACAGCAACAAGGGCGTTATCCTGGGCAGGGTCATCGGCCAGTTGTTGGGGCGTCGGGAGATACCGCCGTCTTTTGTGCGAATTATTCGTGCCGCCGGTTATTTGGCAAAGGTGACGGGCCGATAGGAAGCGGCGATGCAGGTCGTTTCATTTTACAGAAAACTGACATAAAAATCCCTTTTTTTATACGAATGGCCGATATACTCAATAGTAAAGTTACGTACAAAGAAAGGGGATTTTTATGTCAGCTACGATGAATCGCAAATCTGTATTTTGCAAGGCTGCCGCGGCAGTCTGCGCCGTTTCCGTTTTGATGGCCTTTAACTGCTTTGCCGTTCTGGCCGCGCCGCCTGAAGCGATGACGGCGGATACGGTTGCTATGGCGAGTGTAAAGGTGAAAGAAGTAACGAGCCCGCATCTTGAACCGAGCGTTAAAACGGCACTGAATGCGTTTTTGAAAACGTACGGGAATACGTCGCCTGATTACCGCATAGAAAACCGTCCGTATGCCGTTTTCGACTTTGACAATACGACGTCGGTTATGGACGTTGAAGAACAGTTGATGATCTGGCAGCTTGACCATCTGGCCTTTGCCGTTGCGCCGGAAAAGATGGAAGACGTGTTGAAAACGGGAATCCCTGCGGCAAAACTTGATTTGACTTACGGCGCTGACGACGGTTCCGGCAAAAAGGTTTCCATTCGCAGCGCCATTGCCGATGCGGCGAAAGCATACGGCGAGTTGTATGCCGGCGGGTACGTTTCCGTCGCCGGCAGGGAGCAGCCTGCAAGTGTCCGTCGAAGCGGCTCCTATCAGGAGTTTGTAGCAAAGATGCGTTGGCTCTATGATGCTATCGGCGAAACGATGGACGCTTCCGTGTCTTACCCGTGGGTAACGTATTGGTTTACCGGCATGACGCCGGAACAGGTACATGCATTGGCATATCAGTGCGACAGCTATTATGGGGATCCCGCCAAGGGGCAGACTTGGACCAAAGGCGCTTATGCCAGCCCGAAGGACTACGTGTCGGCGGCAGGTCCCGTAACGGTCTCCTTCAAGCAGGGGATCACGGTAACGCCC